>NZ_LZGO01000027.1:0-67588 GCF_001690235.1 Gilliamella sp. wkB292 | reverse complement strand
ACGCGCATACCATGTCCCACTTTCAATGCTGTTATCCTGATTACCTTCGCGGTTACCATTTTGCTCTCCTGCCGCAAAACGGTTGGCTGTATCGCTATCACGACCAGCATTAGCCGTGCCATTATCATTCAATCCTTTATAGTGCTCTTCATAACGGTAATTCGTGCCATATGTTGTCCCGTTTGTCGGCTGACTGTTCACTTCCGTTTGTAAATTGCTGCCTGCATCCCGGTAATTATAATCCTGCACCTGAACTGACGCTTCAACCATCTGACTGTGTAAACCCATATCCCACACACTGTCAACACCCGCATCTAAAGTGCCACTCGGTAGTTTGTAGTCGATATCCTTTGCCTGCTGATAACCTTGTTCGTAATCACTTAAGACCATAACATCACAACTGTGCTCAGCATGCGTTTCAAAACGAAACCATATCCCCACATCGGCTAAAATTCGTTGAATAAAGGTCAGGTCACTCTCCTGCCATTGGGTGATAAGCTCCCGGACCGGATAACGGTCTTTTAATTCTAAACGGTAGTCAATGCCGGTAAAACCATGCCCACGCAGCACCTCTTCAACAACGCCCACCACACTCAAATTTTGAAAAATAGCACTGTTATGACTGAGTGCCAGCTTTGCCAGCACCGAGGACAATACCACCTGATAATGCGCTTGCTCTTTATTGACCGATAACTGACTAAACTCAGTAATCACCCCGTATACAATGCGTGAATCGCCTGACGATAACAGGTCGGTCAACGACGATTCAAGCGGAGCAAAAGCACTTAAGGTATTAAGCGTTTGCGTTACCTTTGAGACAATATCGAAATTATTCGCCGGGTGAAAAATAAATGCGGCTTTTTGATTTAAAACCGAGTCAAGTGTGAGGTGTTTATCTGAACTTGTAAAGGAAATGCGATAATGCCAGGGCTGGTTAAGGGTTTCATCACTGCTTACATCTAATACCGATATTGCTGAGCCTAAGGCTTCTATTGTTAATGTGTAACGATTATGGCTAACATCTGATAACATGTTGTTAATGCCAGCTTTTTCACCTAATGTGCTAATTAGGTTGCTGAGCGCCTTAGGCATAGTTTTTTCCTTCTTATTCCTAACAATATTATTTTTAATAATTTATTTTTCTATTAATTGTAAACGCTTTAAACAAGGACAGTACCATATCCAATCATAACAGATTATCTAAATAGTATATATTAAATTAACAAAATAATCTTTAGTTACTACATAGTCAAAATTATTTGGAAGCCAGATCGCTAAATTCGATCAAAATCAATTACAAAACTCAGTAACCTGATTAATGTAATTGTAATTTTAATAGACGACTTTATTTATTATGAAAAAAACCACACTGTCTGTGATTGCCAAACAGGCAAATTTATCGATTGCATCGGTATCTAGGGTGCTTAAAAAACCTCATTTAACCTCTGTTTCTACGCAATCTAAAGTTTACCAAGCGATTGAAGAGTTAAATATTGATATAAGTTGTAATTTAAAGCCTCATAGCCATTCTAATAAATCTAATTACATTTTAGTTTTGGATAATCAATTTACGCCATACACATTAATTAACTATGGATTGGAGCAGACGTTAAGGCAAGCAGGTTTTACACTATTTTATTTTCGCTTTCCATACCAATCGAGAACGGATATTCATCACTTAATTCAATTTATCAACCAGAACACCTTTACCGGAATTTTAGTGATTAATGATGCACCTTACTTAAGTGAGCTTGAGCAATTTAAAAAAGCATTGCCACCAATTGTTTTAATAAATCATTTTTCGCGTAATTTTACGTGTGTTTATTTTGATCATTTGATGATCGGTTATCAAATAACGCAATATTTGTTAGAAAACGCACATCAAAAAATCGCAATTTTGATAAATGATAACAATAAAATTTGTTCCACACTTTTTTTGCAAGGGTATCAACAAGCGTTACTCAGAGCAAATATAGAATTCAATCCTCACTATCTTGTTGAGCGTTGCATTAGTTATGAACATGGCAGAGCTGCCATAAAAAAACTAGTCAATAGCAATAATCCACCTTCAGCGATTATTTGTGGTGATAACAGTAGTTTGAGCTATCTCGAAAAGAATCATCATAATTTGCAATGTCATCTTTCCGATTATCATGTTGTTTTAGGTGCATTACATCAAGCCAATGAAAGTCAAGCTCAGCTAGTTCGTCCGCTTACTATAACCTATGTGGGACATGCAACTACAAGACAATACAACGAACTAGATAAGTTAAGTCGAATAAATAAACCATTGTATAAAATGGGCCAAGATTCCGCTAATTTGCTTTGCCAACATATTGATAATGATATAAAAAACGTTAAAAGCTATCACATTATAGAAGCAGAACCCCGTTTTTACTAATGATTAACATCCACTTTAAATTTAACTCGATATTGCGAGCAATAAATAACATAAATTATCTAGGTAATAATGTTCAATAATCAAACTGATATCAGGCGTTTTGGTGATAGTTGATTAAATTTTTGTATACCAATACCGATAAACTGTTGTTCTTGATAAATTCGAACTAATGTTTCGCTTGATACTGATGTATCAAGTACAATATTTCGACCTAACAATATATCTTTTCCTTGAATATCAGTTAAAGTAACTTTTGGATAATCTTGCACAGGACTATCTACTGGCATGAGTAAAGCTTGTTTATCGTTAATGTGTTGTAATTCATCCAAGCTTATCATTTTATCAATCGGATAATTTGATACTTGCAAACGTCTTAAATAAATTACATGCGCGCCACAGCCAAGTAGTTCGCCCAAATCATCAATAATGGTTCGAATATAAGTGCCCTTCGAGCAATGTATTTCTAATGTTAATTGGTTATTATCGGGATTAAATTGAATAAATTGATTTTGGTAGACAGTGATAGGCCTTGCTTCACGTTCAATCACAATACCTTGACGGGCATATTCATATAAGGGTTTACCTTGATATTTTAATGCTGAAAACATGGTTGGTACTTGTAAAATATCGCCACGAAAGTGCGTTAATGCTTCATCAATTTGTGATTGAGAAATATTAACAACTTTAGAACAAATAATTTGACCATCAGCATCTGAAGTATCAGTTCGTTCGCCTAACTTGGCAATCACTCGATAGCGTTTATCTGAATCTAAAAGGTATTGCGAAAATTTGGTTGCCTCACCAAAACAAATCGGTAACATGCCTGTTGCTAAAGGATCGAGTGCACCTGTATGCCCTGCTTTTTTTGCATTAAACAACCTTTTTACTTTTTGCAATGCATCATTGGAAGTCATACCTTGCGGTTTATCTAACAATAAAACGCCGTGAATGTCACGGCGAATTTTTTTTGTATTCATCATTGGTGCTTTATATTCAATGTTTAAGTTTTTTAATAATTATTTGCTAAGTATAATTTTAACTTTTTAGCTAATCTTTATGCCGTTCATTGTCTTGTCTAATCACATCAGACACTAAATTAGACATTTGCATTCCTTTAACCAGTGACTCATCATAAAAGAATTTGATTTCAGGAATAATGCGTAAACGCATCGCTTTACCAATTAAGGTTCGAATATATCCTTTTGCATCATTAAGCACCGTTAATCCTTGCTCAATAACTTGTGGATCATCATCATTAAGAAAAGTTACAAATACTTTGGCATAGGAAAGATCGCGCGAAATATCTACCCCAGAAACTGTCACCATACCTAAACGAGGATCTTTGATTTCTCGTTGTAAGATGATCGCAATCTCTTTTTGTAATTCATGTCCGACTCGAGATGAACGATTAAATGCTTTTGCCATATCTATTTTCCTTAAAAAATGAATAAGCAAGGATTAAACCTTGCTTATAACATGTTTGGTAATGATTAAATGGTACGCTTGATTTCAATGGTTTCGAACACTTCGATACTGTCACCAACACGAACATCATTGTAGTTACGTACACCAATACCGCATTCCATACCATTACGTACTTCATTAACATCATCTTTGAAGCGTCGTAAGGATTCAAGTTCACCTTCATAGATAACAACGTTATCACGAAGTACGCGAATTGGATTATGGCGTTTAACCACACCTTCTGTAACCATACAACCAGCAATTGCACCAAATTTTGGTGATTTAAATACATCACGCACTTCAGCAAGACCGATAATTTCTTGTTTGTATTCAGGTGCAAGCATACCGCTCATGGCTTGTTTAACTTCGTCAATTAAGTCATAAATAACAGAATAGTAACGAAGATCTAAGTTTTCAGATTCAATAACCTTACGAGCCGATGCATCAGCACGAACATTAAAGCCTAAAATAATTGCATTAGATGCCGCCGCAAGTGATGCATCAGTTTCGGTAATTCCACCCACGCCTGAACCAATGATTTTAACTTTAACTTCATCTGTTGATAGTTTAAGTAATGAATCAGAAATTGCTTCAACCGAACCTTGTACGTCAGCTTTAAGGACGATATTAAGTTCAGAAACATCACCTTCTGTCATGTTAGTAAACATGTTTTCAAGTTTCGCTTTTTGTTGACGTGCAAGTTTCACATCACGGAATTTACCTTGACGATAGAGCGCAACTTCACGCGCTTTCTTTTCATCACGAACAACTGTTGCTTCATCACCTGCTGATGGTACGCCAGAAAGACCTAAAATCTCAACCGGAATTGATGGACCGGCTTCGGTAACTTCCTTACCTAATTCGTTGCGCATTGCACGAATACGACCATATTCAAAACCACATAGTACGATATCGCCTTTACGTAAGGTTCCTGATTGAACAAGTACAGTAGCAACAGAACCACGACCTTTATCAAGGAATGATTCAATAACCACACCACTAGCCATTCCTGTTTCATAAGCAGTAAGTTCAAGTACTTCGGCTTGTAATAAAATCGCTTCAAGTAATTGATCGATACCTGTACCTGCTTTAGCTGATACGTGTACAAATTGCGTATCCCCCCCCCAATCTTCTGACATTACGCCATATTGGGCAAGTTCACCTTTTACACGCTCAGGATCGGCCTCTGGTTTGTCAATTTTATTCACTGCAACAACGATTGGCACATTTGCCGCTTTCGCATGTTGAATAGCTTCAATAGTTTGTGGCATCACACCATCATCAGCCGCTACAACTAATACCACGATATCGGTTGCTTTAGCACCACGAGCACGCATTGACGTAAATGCAGCATGGCCCGGTGTATCTAAAAAGGTGATTTCGCCATTTGGTGTTTTTACATGGTAAGCACCAATGTGCTGAGTAATACCACCTGCTTCACCCGATGCAACTTTTGCTTTACGAATGTAGTCAAGTAATGAAGTTTTACCATGATCAACATGCCCCATGATAGTGACGACAGGTGCACGAGCAACTTTTTCTGCACCAGTATCACGGTCGCTCATTAGGGATTCTTCAAGTTCGTTTTCACGACGAAGTACCACTTTGTGTCCCATTTCTTCGGCAACAAGTTGTGCAGTTTCCTGATCGATAACCTGATTAATGGTTGCCATTGCGCCCATCTTCATCATGGTTTTAATCACTTCTGAACCTTTAACAGCCATTTTATTAGCAAGTTCAGCAACAGTAATTGTTTCACCAATGACTACATCACGGTTAACGGCTTGAACAGGTTTAGTAAAGCTTTGTTGTAGGGCGCTTTTACCTTTCTTTTTGTGACCACTACGTGTAACTGCGCGGGCTTCTTCTCGTTCAGCTTTACCTTCAGATAATTTACTAGCTTTTTTCTGTTTAGTTTGTTTACCGCCACGACCTCGGCCTCGACCACCTTCGACTTCACGGTCGGTATCATCTTCAGCAGCGCGTGCATATTTAGATGTGGTGACATGATAATCATCATCTTCACTATTGTCGTTATCATCAGTATCACTATATTGCTCTGCTAGTTTGCGAGCTTCTTCGGCCATACGTTTAGCATCTTCTTCTAATTTTCGACGATTTTCTTCTTCAGCTTTACGTTTTATTTCGTTAGCTTCTGCTTCTAAACGCGCTTTTTCTTCTTGTGCTTTTTTTACTTTAGGATCCATTGTCGGCTCTTGCACAGGTTTAGCGGTTTGCTGTTTAGCTTTCTCTTCTTGAGCACGTTTTTTAGCCTCTTCTTCGCGTTTTTTAGCTTCTTGCTCTGCGGCTAACTTCGCTTTCTCTTCAGCTTCTTTACGTGCTTGTAATTCTGCTAATTCTGCTTCTTGTTTAGCTTTTTCAGTTTCTAGACGTGCTTTTTCTTGCTCGGCAGCAATTTCAGCCGGATCGCGTTTTACAAAAGTACGTTTTTTACGGACTTCGACTTTAATTTCTTTGCTTTTGCCGCCCGCACTTGACACATTCAACGTTGAATGAGTTTTACGTTGTAGTGTTAATTTTGTTGGACCTTGCTGAGGATTTAAGTGCGCAAGCAAAGCTTCTTTTTCCTTTTGTGTAACAGTGTCAGACGCGGTTTTTTTCATCCCAGCATCGGCAAACTGTTGCAAAAGTGTTTGCACTGGAGTATTTATCTCTTGAGCCAGTGTTTCGATTGATACTTTGGTCATGTATTACTTTCCCTCAATTATTCATTTGCAAACCAACAAATATTACGTGCAGCCATAATAAAATCGCCAGCTTGTTTACTTGTTAAACCTTCAATATCCACGAGATCATCGGTACCTTGTTCTGCTAAATCTTCCAAAGTAATAACGTCATGTTGGGCTAATTGGTAGGCTAATTCTTGTGTCATACCCGGTAAATCTAATAAATCTTGCGCCGGTCTTTTATCACCACTATGAGCAAGAGCTAAGGTTGTTAAAGCATCTTTTGCGCGATTTCTTAATGCTTCAACCAGTTCTTCATCAAGCTCTTCAATTTCAAGTAATTCATCAACCGGTACATAAGCAAGTTCTTCTAGCGAAGTAAAACCTTCTTCAACTAATAGTTGTGCAAGATCTTCTTCAATGTCTAAATGCTTCATTAAGTTACTGATTGCAGCGAACGATTCGGCATGATGTTTTTCTTGTAAATCTTCGGTACTCATTACATTTAATGTCCAACCCGTAAGTTGCGACGCTAAACGGATATTTTGACCATTACGACCAATAGCCTGTGGTAAAGTATCAGCATTGACAGCCACATCCATTGTATGTTTATCTTCATCAACAACAATTGACACAACGTCAGCAGGTGCCATAGCATTAATCACGTACTGTGCAGGGTTATCATCCCACAATACGATATCAATACGTTCACCACCAAATTCGTTCGAAACAGCTTGGACTCGAGCGCCTCGCATACCAACACATGCACCAACTGGATCGATACGACGATCGTTACTGCTAACAGCAATTTTAGCGCGAGAACCCGGATCACGAGCAACACCTTTGATGTCGATCATCTCTTCACCAATTTCAGGAACTTCAATACGGAATAGCTCTTCCATCATCTCTGGGTTAGACCGGCTAATGCATAGCTGTGCGGGCTTATTGTCTTGTTCAACCAGATATAGAATACCGCGTACACGATCACCAATACGGAAGTTTTCACGTGGCAGCATATCATGACGTGACATCATTGCATCGGCATTGTTACCTAAATCTAAAATCACGCTATCGCGATTGGTTTTTTTGACGATACCCGTTACGATTTCACCAATTCGGTTTCTAAACATGTCAATGACCATTGCACGCTCAGCTTCGCGCACTTTTTGCACAATAACTTGTTTCGCCGTTTGTGTTGTAATTCGGTCAAAAGCAACAGATTCAATTTGTTCTTGAACATAGTCACCAATTTTTAATGTTGGATCTTCATATTGCGCTGCATCTAGGGTTATTTCTTTAGTTGGTTGCGTAACTTCATTAACCACCAACCAACGGCGAAATGTATCATAATCCCCGGTTTTATGATCAATTTTTACCACAACATCAATATCAACATTATGTTTCTTTTTAGTGGCTGTTGCTAATGCGGTTTCTAACGCTTCAAAAATTTTGTCACGCGTTAGTGCTTTTTCATTTGATACTGCTTCAACAACAGCTAAAATTTCTTTATTCATCCTTTACACCCGTACTCTATTTAAGGTTAAAATTAGGTACTATATTTGCTTTTTGAATATTGCTAAAAGCAAACACTTCATCGTTATTATCCACCGTTAGTGTAATCATCTCATTATCAATGGATTTTATCTGTCCTTTCCATTTGCGACGATTAGCAACAGGAATACGCAGACTAATTGTGACTTCTTCACCAACAAAACGTTGATAGTGCTCTAACGTAAACAGTGGTCTGTCCATACCAGGTGATGAAACTTCAAGGTTATAGGCATCTTTGATAGGATCTTCCACATCAAGCACAGCGCTAATTTGTCGGCTAACATCAGCACAATCATCAACAGTTATACCGTTTTCACTATCTATATAAACTCGTAACACTGGGTAACGGCCACGAATGTATTCAACGCCAACTAACTCAAAACCAAGGGCATTCACAGGTTCTTGTATGATATCCGTCAATTGCTGTTCTATATTAGCCAAACAAACCTCCACTGCAAAAAATAAAAAAAGGGCATATAGCCCAACATTCCTTTTAAACTTACGCTTAAATCAAAACACGAAAAAAAACCTCGACATGCGAGGCTACATTTAAAACTAACTATAATGAAGCCACTTGATTCGAACTTTCACGCAATAAAAAGGGTAAATTGATTTATGAATGAAAATCTAAGTGGTTGCGGGGGCTGGATTTGAACCAACGACCTTCGGGTTATGAGCCCGACGAGCTACCAAGCTGCTCCACCCCGCGATAGATGGTTGAAGATTATACCTTATTTTAAATAAAGTGCAACGTGTAATAATGTTAATTTTAGCAAATATAGCTGAAGTAATTGATTAATCTAACAGAATAAATTTCAGTCTTTTTTACAAAACAAATGTAAAATAAGTAAGCAAAACGGCATAATCAAATCAATAAAAAAATAAAATATTCCGCTGAATTATCAGCGGAAAAAAATTATTTAGACGTCGCTAATTTCATCTTTTTGACAAAATTGCTCAATTCACTGAGCATTTTTTCAGGTTCATCCAGATTTTTCTCGATAATTTTGACTGTAGCTGATCCTGCGATCGCACCAGCTGCACCTGATTTAATTGCTTCACTCACTTGTGAGGGTTCTGAGATACCAAATCCTTGAATAGCTGGTGGCGCGCCATACTGAGTCAATTTTTGGATTAAATGCGTTAAAGGTTTGTTGGCGCGATTTTCAGTACCGGTTACGCCAGCACGTGACACAAGATAGGTGTAACCTTTACCCAATTCAGCTATTTTTTTAATAACTTCGTCATCGGCATTTGGTGGGCAAATAAAGATTGGCGCAATCTTATATTTTTCTGCATGTTTGGTAAATTCTTGTGCATACTCAACCGGTAAATCAGCAATTAATACTGAATCTACGCCAGCTTTTGCACATTTCGCATAGAAGTTATCAATACCATTTTTAAAAACTAAATTAGCATAGATGAGTAAGCCAATAGGAATATCAGTATGATAGCTTCTGATTTGAGTTAATATCTCAAAACATTTTTCAACACTAATACCACCTTTAAAAGCGCGAATATTAGCATTTTGTATAGTTGGGCCATCTGCCATTGGGTCAGAAAATGGAATACCCAGCTCTAACGCATCCGCACCGGCATCAATTAAAGTTTGAATTATTCGTAAAGAGAGTTCTGGATTAGGATCCCCAACAGGAACAAAAGGAACAAATGCGCCCCGCTTTTCTTGATTTAATTTATCAAATAATTTTTGATAACGGTTCATTCAATTTCTCCTTTTGCTTTTAAAATATCATAAACAGTAAAGATATCTTTATCTCCGCGACCGGATAGATTGACAATCAACAACTGCTCTTTATTAGGATTTTCTTTGATCATCTTTAGTGCATAAGCTAAAGCATGCGATGATTCCAACGCAGGAATAATACCCTCATGACGCGACAACGCTTTGAAGGCATCTAACGCTTCATCATCAGTAATAGAAACATATTGCGCACGGCCGATACTATCTAAATAAGCATGTTGCGGCCCAACCGATGGAAAATCAAGGCCCGCTGATATCGAATACGACTCTTCAATTTGCCCTTCATCAGTTTGCATCATTGGCGATTTCATACCAAAGTAGATACCCAATTTACCATGTTTTAATGATGCACCATGTTCACCGCTTTCAATGCCGTGTCCACCCGGTTCAACACCAATTAAGCGTACTGATTTTTCTTCAATGAAATTCGCAAACATACCAATTGCATTAGATCCACCGCCAACACAAGCAATCACGGCATCAGGCAAACGTCCCTCTTTTTCTAATATTTGCTGTTTGGCTTCGCGGCTAATCATCTGCTGAAATTCACGTACAATAGTCGGGAAAGGATGCGGACCTGCTGCGGTACCAAGCATATAGTGAGCTTTTTCATAACTTCCTGACCAGTCACGTAGTGCTTCGTTACAAGCATCTTTTAAGGTAGCTGAACCTGTTTCAACCGGAATCACAGTCGCTCCCATTAATCGCATTCTAAACACATTAGGCGCTTGCCGTTTAACATCTTTTGCGCCCATATAAATACGGCATTTTAAGCCAAGTAACGCACAGGCCAGTGCTGATGCAACGCCATGCTGCCCTGCACCGGTTTCGGCAATAATTTCGGTTTTGCCCATACGTTTGGCAAGTAACGCTTGCCCTAATACTTGATTGGTCTTGTGTGCACCGCCATGTACAAGATCTTCACGTTTTAAATAGAGTTTAGTTTTAGTGCCTGCTGTTAAATTTTTACATAAAGTAAGCGCAGTTGGTCGGCCGGCATAATTGACTAATAAATCATTAAACTCTTTTTGAAAACTTGGATCATGAATCGCTGATAAAAAAGCATCCTCAAGTTGCTCAAGCACAGGCATCAATATTTGAGGGACATACTGCCCACCAAACTCACCAAAATAAGGATTTAATTTTGACATAACTATTCCTTTTAACATTAATTAAATTTGTTCAAATACAGCTTGAATTTTGTGTTTATCTTTAATACCCGGCGAAATTTCGACACCAGAATTTAAATCCACCCCAATCACATTTGTAGCTAAAGCATTTTTTATATTTTGCGGATTAATGCCGCCGGCTAAAATCACATTAGTTAAATCTTGCCCAGCAAGTAGTGACCAATCAAAGCTTTTACCCGTTCCCCCAGCACCATGATCGAATATGTAACGACTGACTAACGGATTATTGTGTTCGGGGATGGTATTGCTGATACTTAATGCTTTCCAAATCTGACAATTTTTAGGTAATTTTTCACGTAATAATTGGATATATTGGTTATCTTCATCACCATGCAATTGAACAGCATAAAGTGAAAGTTGTTCAGCTATTTGACAAACTTGATCTATCGTTTCATTTTTAAACACACCTACCCAATTTAGCGGCGCAGCTGAAATGACTCTACGGGCATTTATTGGCGAGATATAACGAGGTGATTTTGGTGCAAATATCAATCCACCATATACCGCACCCGCTTGGTAAGCAGCTATCGCATCTTCAGCACGAGTTAAACCACAAACTTTATTTTCACCCAGCATGACTTTACGAATCGCTAAGGTTAAATTAGGTTCTGACATCAGCGCGCTACCAATTAAAAAACCATTAGCAAACTGACTTAATTCTTTAACCTGATTATGTGTGTAAATCCCCGATTCGCTGATAATAATGCGATCATCAGGAATGGTTTTCGATAGATTTTTAACGCGATTTAAATCGACACTCAAATCGCGCAAATTACGATTATTAATACCTATCACTTTAGCACCAAGTGCAATTGCTCGTTCCACTTCGGCTTGCGTGCTTGCCTCGGTTAATATGCCCATATTAAGTTGATGAGCGATATGGCTTAAGTGACGATACTCATCATCATTGACGACTGATAGCATTAATAAAATGGCATCGGCTTGATAATAACGTGCTAAGTAAATTTGATATTCATCAATAATAAAGTCTTTGCAAAGAACAGGCTGAGTTACCTCATTACGTACGATAGGCAAAAACTCAAAACGTCCTTGAAAATATTTTTCGTCGGTCAACACCGAAATAGCCGAAGCATAATCTTTATACACTTTGGCAATAGTTGCAGGATCAAAATCATCCCGAATTAACCCTTTTGACGGTGAGGCTTTTTTACATTCTAAAATAAATGCTGTTTTAGTTTGATTTAATGATTGATAAAAATCACGATCACTAGGCTTCACATCCATTTTAAATGTTTCAAGCGGTTTTGATGCTTGCTGTGAGACTAACCAACTTTGTTTATCTTCGATAATTTTTTTCAATACGGTTGCCATTTCAACATTTTCCGTTAATGCTGCAATTGCCATATTTTTCTCCACTGTTATCTTGCCGCTAATTGCTGTAATAGTTGATAAGCTTTACCACTACGCATCATTTCAATCGCTTGTTTAGCATTTTGTTTTAAGTCGGACTGACCAAACAAACTCATTAACATCGCAACGTTAGCGGCGATCGCTGCTTCATGAGCCGGTTTGCCATGTCCTTGTAAAATCGCAATTAACATATCACGATTCATCTCTGGCGTGCCACCTTCAATATCTTTTAATGTATATTGCTGTAAGCCAAAATCTTGCGGTGTTAACGTAAAGTAA
Organism: Gilliamella sp. wkB292; assembly: GCF_001690235.1. Classification (NCBI taxonomy): domain Bacteria; kingdom Pseudomonadati; phylum Pseudomonadota; class Gammaproteobacteria; order Orbales; family Orbaceae; genus Gilliamella; species Gilliamella sp. wkB292. The sequence goes on along the minus strand of NZ_LZGO01000027.1, from coordinate 54,883 downwards.
CGAATTTTGCCATTATGCACTTCAGCCACTTGCGTTTCACCATGAATCGCAACTTCATCCATTCCTGAACCATGTACCACATAGGCATGGGTATAACCTAACATAGTTAACGTTTCAGCAATCGGTTTGATTAAATCTGGGTGATATACCCCTAATAAAATTCGTTTAGGACGAGACGGATTAATGAGCGGCCCTAGTACATTAAAAATAGTTCGAGTCTTTAACTGCTGACGAACCGGCGCGGCATGACGAAAACCTGAATGATATTGCTGAGCAAATAAAAAACATACACCAAGTTCATCTAACGCCTTACGCGAATCTTCAGCCGGCATATTTAACTTAATGCCTAAAGCAGACAACACGTCTGATGAACCTGATTTACTCGACACCCCACGGTTACCATGTTTAGCCACCTTATAACCTAACGCAGCAGCCACAAAGGCACTGGCGGTTGAAATATTAATACTGTTGGTACCATCACCGCCTGTTCCGACAATATCGGTAAACGCATAATCTGGAATAGCAAAACTATCGGCATTTTCAAGCAACGCTTGCGCGGCTCCTGCGATTTCATCTGGCTTTTCACCGCGAACTTTCATACTAATTATTGCAGTTGCCAATACCGTCGGTTCGATTTTACCTTGAATAATTAAGTTGAACAGTATTTTACTTTCTTGTTGGCTTAATACCTGTCCTAAATATAATTTATTGAGAATAGGTTGAACATTATACTCTTGCTTATCAATAATGGCTTCTTGTTTTGGTTGCGCTGTTTGTTGTGATGGATTAAGCGCCCACTCAATGGTTTGCTCAAGCAGTTTTACCCCTTGAATAGTTAAAATTGATTCGGGATGAAACTGAAAACCACACACCCGATCCTCATCATTACGCACCGCCATCACAATATTATTACACAAGGCATTAATGGTTAGAGTTTTAGGAATATTTTCGCCTTTTAATGAATGATACCGCGCGACCGGTAATGGATTAGGTAAGCCTTTGAACATAGCTTGTTCATCGTGTTCAATAAGTGAAGCTTTACCATGTAAAATATCACCCGCCGGTACAATGCTTCCACCATAAGACTCAACAATCGCCTGATGACCAAGGCAGATACCTATAATCGGTAATTTACCTTTTAGGCGTTTAAGTAATTCTGGCATACAACCTGCTTCACTTGGTGCGCCGGGTCCTGGCGATAACATCAAAATCGGATTTTGCATTTGTGATAGTTTCTCAACTATAACATCAGCCGGGATCGTATTACGGTAAATCGTCACATTATGTTGGCTATTACGTAGTTGATCGACGAGGTTATAAGTAAAAGAATCAATATTATCAATAAATAAAATATTAGCCATTAGAATACACCTTCTACATTATGTGCTGCCATAATTGCTCTAACCACAGCGCGCGCTTTATTACGTGATTCATCGGATTCAAATTGTGGTTCAGAATCTAAAACCACGCCGCCTCCTGCTTGAACAGTCGCTATGCCGTTTTCAACATAAGCACTACGAATCACAATACACGTATCAAGATCACCATTGGCAGTAAAATACCCTACTGCCCCACCATAGCTACCCCGTTTAACTTTTTCTGATTCGGCAATCAATTGCATTGCACGAATTTTGGGCGCACCGGTTAATGTCCCCATATTCATGGTCGCTTGATAAGCATGAAGTGCATCTAAATCTTCACGTAATTGACCAACGACTTTTGACACCAAATGCATCACAAACGAATAGCGATCAACCTTGAGTAAATCTTTAGTATATCGTGTACCTGGCTGACAAATACGTGCTAAATCATTACGAGCTAAATCCACTAACATTAAATGTTCTGCCAGTTCTTTCTTGTCGGTACGCATATCTAACTCTAAACGACTATCTAAATCATAATCAATGTCGCCATTAGCGGTTAAGCCTCGAGGACGCGTTCCGGCAATAGGATAGATTTCAACTTGATTGGTGGCTTTACTATATTTAAGTGCGCTTTCTGGTGAAGCACCAAATAACACAAAATCCTTATCTTGCATATAAAACATATAAGGGCTTGGATTATTAGTTTTAAGAAGTTGATAAGCAGACAAAGGCTTAGGACAAGGCAATGTAAAACGACGAGATGGTACTACTTGAAATATTTCGCCTTGTTGAATCGCATCTTGCATCTTTTTAACTATGGTATTAAAGTCATCATCACTTTTATTACAATCAACCGTAATATTGGCAAGGGATTGAGTAGGAATTGGCTTTATCGGTTGGTTTAACAAAGTTTGCAGCTCATCAATACGTTTGGCTAAACGTTCCACTTCGTTGGGATCAGCCGTGAAAGCGGTCGCTTTTAATATTGAAACGTGATTTTGATGATTAATTTCTAATAACGTTTCAGCTAAATAAAAACAAAAATCTTGGCAGCGCATATCAGTAGGGAGTTTAGGTAAATTTTCAAAACCAGCCACCAAATCATAACTAAATAGCCCGCCAACAAAAATCGCATCATGGCTTGCTTGTTTCGAATAATTCACAAGACTAAGTAGCGTTCTTAACGCATCAAAAACGGATAGCGATTTTAATCGAGAATCCTCATCTTGCATGGCATCAACTTGAGGAAACACCAATGTCAACTTTGACGTTTCAGCTTCAACTTTCACAGTACTTGTTGAAAATGCATCGGCAAGTAAAGGTAACAACGTTTGCCCATTTGAAGTTAAAGCTTCAAATATCACCTGTTGATCGATTGCCGAAATGCGTAACGCACTATCCACAATCATCACGCTTTTTATGCCTTGCTTGTTATCGATTTCGGCTGATTCAAGCAGCAATGTAGCTGGCCGGTCATGACATAATTGATAAAATACCTGAGTCGGATCTTGATAATAACCAATGGTTTTGGTTATCTGCGATAATGTTGGCTTATTCATTGTTGACTCTCTATTTTTAAATTTTTATTTAAACTATGCATTTGATTATGAAAAACTAAAAACCCGCGCTAAGCGGGTTTTATAAACAAAGACAATGCTTTATCAAATCACCCGCCCAAAGTGATACGCCACCAACCAAAATTAGCGAATTTGCAAGCAATCAAATAAAAGTATTGTGATTTCATGATTATTATTAATGTAAAATGAATGCTGTACTATTAAACTAGTTCATTGGTGCAATGTCAAGTGAATATTTTGTGTGCAGAAATAAAATTTATTTTAGTATATCAATAGCAAGTTCAACCAAAGGATGCTATTTGTTATAAAGCATCCTTTGTAAAAATTAGCGCAACGGCATTTCGGATTGAATCACTTTAACCAACTTAGATCTTGGTTTTGATGAAATCCGAAAGTGGTTAGTAATCCATAATTTATGATGTGCTTCACATTGCGGACCTAAATAAATCTTCTCAATATAATCTTCCACCGTTTTGTAATTAATAAATAAACTGCTGGCTTGAACATAATCTGTCGGCGCTTGAATTTTTTCATCGGCAATATTTGTGATATAAATCATTCGACATTCATCTTCATCTTCAAATGCAGCATGTTTAATTAAGCACGAGATAGGCATGACGGCTAAAGTAATTAATTGATCGAGAATAGAAAGATTGTTTACCTGTCCGTTTGCCTTTAATTCTTTTATTTTTTGTTTTATTTGATTTAATATCTCTCTAATTGTTTTAATTTTATGCTCTTCATCTAATTGGGTTAGGTAGTCATTCCATTTTTTTTCAATCTTAGATGCTGAACTTTCTCGGTGCTCCAAATAAAAAGAAAATTTATTACGTTTAGCAAGACTAATATATTCATTATTTGGATCAAAATACAAACAACGGAACAAAGGTAGATCATGAAAGGAGGATTGTGTTAACGGTTCGTTCTTCTCATTAGCATCAATTCTATTATCAATAACATCTTGTTTTGCCATTTTAACTGATGCGAATTTATTTAAATGATTAATACCATCAGGATTGATGCTTTGCTGAACATCGTCGCCAAAAAAATTTTGATTAAAAACTACACTGACACTGGAGCCGACAATATTGTTTTCATTGCCATATAAACGAAATTGATTTAACGAATTGTGATTAAATGAAAAACTGGCTAAAAAGCTTTTGATTTCACTATCCGTATCGGTTTTAATATTAAGCCAACTAGTGAGTACCTGATTTTCAGTGGGATCGTTCATAAAATCAACCACATTTAAACGAAAATCGCTAGGCTCATTTTTTAAAAGACTAAATAACACACCCGGTCTGGTATAATGTGCAACCTGCCGTTCATATTGTTTCTCTTCACTTTCTAACTGTTCGTTTAATCTAAATGTAACCAGTAACTGCTCCTGAATATTTTGTGCTAATTTTCTGATATCACAAATGTAGTGAGTAAATGATTGCTCGCGTTTATTGGCATCGGCAAATAGTGAAGAAGCTTCATTCTTATCAATGACTGATAACATGATTTGAGCAATAATATAATGTACAAATAAATCATTGGAATAAGACACTTTCAGATAATATTCTTCTGCTTTTTTTAAACTCCCTTCTGTTTTTTTAAAATAGATATTATCCCCTAAATAAAGATTCGCTATATTGGAAACAAAAGGATTAATGCTATCACAACATTGTAAAAAACACTGACTGGCTTTGTTAAAAAGCTGTTTTTCAGTTTGATAGATAAGCCCCAAATTACATTGTGCCCTAGCATAAGCTTCGGCATTATCCTCCCTTTGTACCTGTAAATAATGGTATTCTGCCTGATCGATATTCTGTTTTTTAAATTGGTAAATAAGTGCTAAATTACATTGTGCCCTAGCATAAGCATCAGCATTATCCTGCCTTTCTACCTGTGAATAATAGTGTTTTGCCTGATCGATATTCTGTTTTTTAAATTGGTAAATAAGCGCTAAACAATATTGAGCCCTAGCATAAGCATCAGCGTTATCCTGCCTTTTCACGCGTAAATAATAGTGTTCTGCCTGCGCTATGTTATTTTCTTCATCTTGATATATCAGGGCTAAATTGAACTGAGCTTCGGCATATAAATTAGGATCAACACTCTTTTCAATCTGTAAATAATGGTATTTTACTTGTTCAATGTTATTTTCATGTTGATATATCTGAGCTAAATTAAACTGAGCTTCGGCATATAATGTCGAATTACCTAGCTTTTCAACCTTTAATAAATGTTTGATTGCAGCTTCAGTATTTTGATCCAAAAAATAAATTTTGGCTAACTCTAATTGAGCCTCTGAATATGCTTGATCGCCATCGTTTTTGGTGATTTTTTTTAAATCTACAATTTTCTGCTCGATCGTTTGTTGTTTAATATTTTGTTCAACTGTTTGCTCTTCCATTATTATTCCTATTCTGTTTTTCTTGTCATATTTAATCGTAGTAAACAATTAAACGACAGCCAGTATGTGCTGGGCTGGAATGATTCTTGTTGGTTAATATTAGCGCGTCGTTTAAATTAATATACACAGTTTAGCGTTAAGTTAAAAAATCACCAAAAATTTAACAAGGGATAGAGCAAAAATATGACTAAAAATAAATTAGCTTCATAAAATCAATAATAAATAACATAAAGATTATTTATTAATAACTGGTCAAAAAATCTCATAGCCATTAGAATGCTTATACCGTCGAAATTCATATTACTAAGAGAAATTAATCTATGCCTATATTTTATATTTTTATCGGTATCATCGTGTTACTCGCACTAATCACCGTTTTAAAATGCATTACCATTGTTCCGCAAGGTTATCAATACACCATTGAGCGTTTTGGTAAATACACCCACACACTTGAACCGGGATTGAATATCATTATTCCTTTTATGGATGGGATTGGTCGTAAAATTAATATGATGGAACAAGTGCTTGATATTCCATCACAAGAAGTTATATCAAAAGATAATGCCAATGTACAAATTGATGCCGTTTGCTTTATTCAAGTGCAAGACGCAGCTAGAGCAGCTTATCAAGTTAATCAACTTGAACGTGCTGTGATTAATTTAATGATGACCAATATTCGTACGGTACTCGGCAGCATGGAACTTGATGAAATGCTATCACAACGTGATCACATCAACTCAAAATTACTTAGCATTGTTGATGATGCAACAAACCCTTGGGGCATTAAAATCACCCGTATTGAAATTCGAGATGTTCGCCCGCCGGCAGAACTTATTGCCGCGATGAATGCACAAATGAAAGCAGAACGTAATAAACGTGCGGAAATTCTGGAAGCTGAAGGTGTTCGTCAGGCAGCAATACTACGTTCAGAGGGTGAAAAACAGTCCGAAATATTAAAGGCCGAAGGTGAGCGACAAGCCGCATTTTTACAAGCCGAAGCCCGTGAACGTGCGGCCGAAGCCGAAGCAAAAGCCACACAAATGGTGTCTGATGCAATTGCAGCAGGTAATATTAATGCGGTTAATTACTTTGTTGCACAAAAATATACTGAAGCGCTACAACAAATTGGATCGGCAAATAACAGTAAAGTCATTATGATGCCTTTAGATGCATCAAGTTTAATGGGCAGTATTGGTGGCATTGCGGAGCTAATTAAAAACTCTAAATGATGTCACAAGGTAGTTTCCGAACTGGTTGTATATATTTTCCAAGGTACTTTAAAACAAGTTATTTTGGAATTAAATAAATACTTTTGCAATTTCAATTATGTAATTAGGTAAATTAAACGATGACTGATATTTTAACCGTTATTTATAATTCCCCTCATTGGGTATTTTTTATTTTAGGGGGAACATTATTAATTGCAGAATTACTTGGTACTGGTGGCTACTCACTTTGGAGCGGCATCGCTGCAATTGTTGTTGGTCTTATTGCTTGGATTTTGCCTTTGTCTTGGCCTGTTCTATGGATTTTATTTGCTATATTTACCTTGGTTTCAGCATATTTATGGTGGCTATGGCTTAAAAAGTCTGGGCAAAGCAAACCGAATAGCAACGAAATTAATCAACCACAACAAGATTTAATTGGTATTAAAACCCTTGTTACCGACGCCATTATCAATGGCTCAGGCCGAGTCAAAATCAAAGACGGCACTTGGCCAGCACAATGTGATATTAATTTACCGGTTGGTCATGCTGTTGAAGTTATCGCGGTTAATGGTCTAGTTTTAACGGTACAACCAATAAAAAACTAGTCACATTTTGCTTTTTACCAGTAAAAAACGCGCTTTAGGCGCGTTTTTTTTAGACCGATAATAATTGGAAAGCAATGATAACAAACTGTTGTTCGTTAGGATAAATGTCACTAATGATTTTTTTCAGTTCAGTTAAGCTCATATTTTCTTGCTTAGCGTGTTCTTTAGTCAATTGATTGAGTGTTACAGGCGTCACATTAGTAATTTTTATACTACAAAAATATGCATCCGTTTCAAAAACGCCTACTCGCAACACATCACCAACGTTAAAATGTGATTCACTTTTATCACGAATAGTAATCGTTTTTAAACCTGCCAAAATATCTGATTTAAAACGTTGGTAAAACGTTATATCATTTTTCACAACGATCATCCTTTTTATTACAAAAAAAGTTAAGGTTTGATACCGATCACTTGCCAATTATGGTTAGATTCATCAGTAATTTTACCTTTTTTGACGTCTGTAATATATTTTATCGTCATATTACGGATAGTGCCTTGTTCATCACCGAAAGCGGTTCGCGAGTCCCAAGTTGGTTCAACACGTCTTCCTTCTAATGGTCCACCTTTTTTGACTAACATTTCGTAACGATAAGCGTTCATACCTAATTTTAGCTTCATATCTGCAGTGATAGCCTGACCATTAAGCAATGTTAAATTTTTAATTCGCTCACCAACCGGTTGAGTTAAATCAATAGTATATTTGACCCCACCAAACATATCGTAAGTCATATATTTTGACGCGCCACGAATCGGATCATATTGATAATTTTTATCGCCGGGTTGTACTTGAGCAAAATAAGCAGCAGACCATTCCATATAGTCTTTAAGGTCTTGACCGGTAACTTCGAATATACTGGTTTCACCAGCGGTATATTGATAGTTATTGGCGATATCTTTACGCGTGATTGGACCTTTATTCAGGATTGCTTTTTTATTATCAACCAACACAGATGTCACATCCGCACCGCTATAATATAATTGAACAGCGTTGAGTAAATGAGTTAGCCCTGTTTCTTCAAGGTAAATCGCAGGAATGCCATGAATCATTTGCTGGGGAACCAAATCACGATCGGTTTCACCAATAACCTGATTAGCTATTTCTCTTAATTGTTCATGATAAGGCGCATAGATTTTTTCAATTGCCGGATCGGCAGCATACGATTTAACTGGCTGTGTTTCAGCTTTTTTATTAACTAAAGAGGTTTTGTTTTTTTCAAGATCAAAGGTTAAATCAACCACCGAAACCACGGTACCATAACGATGTGGTTCAGTAATCAAAACATTATTGATCACTTTTTCACTTATATTTTGATGATTGTGCCCGGCTATAATCACATCGATATCGGGCACTTGGTTAGCCACATCAGCAACACCGGTACCTGGTTTATTGTTTTCATTATCCACCCCCATATGAGTAACTAAAACAATAGCATCAACATGTTGTTGTTTTAACTTTTCAACTTGTTTTTGTATTTCTGGAATTGGCATAGTGAATTCCATTTGTTTCACATAACCTGTTTTATCTTCATATTCAGGTACAAATGGTGTCGTTGCCCCAATAAAACCAATTTTTACGCCATCTTTTTCAATAATAGATGTAGCGGGTAAATAGGCTTTACCAGAGTCTTTATAAAAGATATTCGCTGCCAATGTTTTACCTTTAAATTCAGCAACAATTTTATCGACAACTGGCATGCCAAAATTAAATTCATGGTTACCTAATACCATAATGTCATATTTCATAGTATTAAGAGCCTCAATAGCTGGATGATTTTTCACATCGTGAAAACGTTCAATTTGGTTATCTTGAATAATATCACCCGCATCGACTAAAATGACATTAGGGTGATGTTCACGAAACTGATTAACAAAGGTAGATATTTGTGCGTAAGAACCGGATAAATCGGCCTTATCAGTGCCATAATCCCAAGGTAACATTCGTCCATGAACATCGGAAGTTGCTAAAATAGCGACATTTACCTGTTTAGCCAACAGTGGCAAGGGACTAGATAAGGCGATAATCGTGAATAATGATAACAATCTTTTATTGAGTAACATTTTAAGCTCCTTTAAAACTCGACAAACAAATAATCTTCCCTATACGAAAATAAAATGACTGATACGTTAAAAGCATCGTTCATTTATAATCACAACTCGCAATAAGATAATATTAAATAAGATAATATTAAATGATATAAAAATACCCAACAATATAACAATATTATTGGGTATGAGATAGACAACCATCAATATTTCTTGACGACTTGATAACTAACGTCGTTAATAATACAGACTTAATGTGACATTGAAGTTTTTACACCACCTTCAGGAATTGGCACATAAGCTGTTTCTTTATCTGTTCTTTGTTTATTATTACGTACTTTTAATGCAGTTTTAATACCAAAGAAAATAATACTGTAAACAACCACTAAAAATAGAATACTTAAACCCGCATTAGTATAATTGTTAATAACGATATGGTGCATATTATCAATTTGTTGCGCGGTTAATTCACTACCTTCAGCAATGCGACGTTTATATTCATTGGCTAAATAGAAGAAACCTTCTAATTGCGGATCATTACTAAATAATTTCAATGCTAATGCCCATGTTGTACAGATGAGTAACCATATTGCTGGAATAATTGTCACCCAAATATATTGAGCACGTTTCATTTTAATTAACACAACCGTTGCTAAAACTAACGCAACTGCCGCTAACATTTGATTTGAGATACCGAATAATGGCCATAAGCTCTTAACACCACCTAATGGATCAACAACGCCTTGATAGAGTAAGTAGCCCCATAAACCAACACAACCCACTGTACCAATAAAACCGGCAATAAGTGAATCGGTTTTTTTCAAGAATGGGACAAAGTTACCTAAAAGATCTTGTAACATAAAACGACCAGAACGAGTACCGGCATCAAGTGCAGTTAAGATAAATAAGGCTTCAAATAAAATACCAAAGTGATACCAAAAGCCCATATTGGCACCAGGAATAATCTGATGGAACACGTGAGCAATACCTACCGCTAGCGTTGGCGCACCACCGGCACGATTAAGCACTGACGGTTCACCAATATCTTTGGCTGTTTGTAAAATTTCGTCAGGTGAAATGACAAATCCCCACGAACTAACAGTTGCAGCAGCATGGGCTGTCACATCTTTAAGTTGTTCCATTATCATTGGCGCTTGATCAGTACCTAATTTATGCAAATCAGGCATAGTAATCCCTAAAGCTGCCGGTGGAGTATTCATAGCAAAATAAAGACCTGGTTCAATAATTGAAGCAGCAACTAATGCCATCATGGCAACGAATGACTCCATTAACATTGCACCATAGCCGATGAAGCGAGCATCCGTTTCGTTAGCAAGTAATTTTGGCGTTGTACCTGATGAAATTAATGCATGGAAGCCAGAAACAGCACCACAAGCAATGGTAATAAATAAGAATGGGAAAAGTGAACCTTTCCAAACTGGACCGGTGCCATCAACATATTGGGTCACATCTGGCATTTTTAAATCAGGATTTAAGATCACAATACCAATAGCTAAACCAACAATTACGCCGATTTTTAAAAATGTCGCTAAATAATCACGAGGTGCTAGGATTAACCAAACAGGTAACATTGCTGAAACTAAAGCATAGCCCACTAATACATAAGTAATAGTCGTTGCTTTGAAAGTTAAAGCTGGTCCCCAATATGCATCATGTGCAATTACGCCACCAAACCATATTGATAACACTAATAACACAATACCAATAACAGATACTTCTAATACCCGTCCTGGTCTTAAAAATCGCATATAAATACCCATAAATAAGGCAATAGGTACTGTTGAGCAAACAGTAAATACACCCCAAGGGCTTTCAGCTAGCGCTTTAACCACAATCAATGCTAAAACCGCAAGTATTATAAGCATGATAAGGAAGCAACCAAATAGCGCTATGGTGCCAGGAATGGCCCCCATCTCTTCTTTAATCATTTCGCCCAAAGATGAGCCATTACGTCTAGAAGATAAAAATAGAACCATAAAGTCTTGTACCGCACCGGCAAACACGACACCTGCAAGTAACCAAAGTGTGCCTGGTAAGTACCCTACTTGAGCGGCAAGTACCGGTCCAACCAACGGACCTGCACCGGCAATGGCAGCAAAATGGTGACCAAATAATACATATTTATTAGTCGGTACAAAGTTTAAACCATCATTATTAATGACAGCAGGGGTTGCACGCGTCGGGTCTAATTGCATGACCTTTTTAGCGATATACAAACTGTAATATCGGTACGCGACAAGATAAATTGAAACAGCAGCAGCAACAATCCATAGTGCGCTGACATGTTCACCTCGCCGTAATGCAATTACGGCTAAACAACATGCACCAATAAAGGCTAAGATCAGCCATGGAATATGCTTAAAGACTTTATTATTCATAATAACTCTCTTCATGGGTTTTAAATTTAATTAGTTCGAAATTTAACACCATTTAAAACAGATATAGACTTACTATGTTTTGATATTAAAAAAACCATCATTTTTAATTTCATTAAAATAGCTTGTCTGTATTGTTATAGCCTAAAATATCAACTAAAAGTTCCTTTACATCCAAGCATATAGTAATTTTTTAATGAATACAGAGGTATCGATATTTAAGTTATAGGTTAAATTGAAAAGATGAGTGGTTAAATTTAACGGATGAGTGGTTTTTACGAATTACAACAAAAACTATAATCCCAACATCTCTTTGAGTTGTTTTAAATAACGACGGCTAACAGGAACTGAAATATCATTATTTAAAATAATATCAACGCCATTTGTATCATTGAAACGAATTTCTTTAAGCTTTTTTAAATTAACCAAATATTGACGATGACAGCGGATCAATGGAGTTTTATCTTCTAGAGTTTTTAAGGTTAATTCGGTAAAGTATTCTTGATTGGTTTGGTTAAAAACATAAATGCCGCTAATTTTAGATGACACATAATAGACATCCTCAATATTCAACAGATAAATACGATTATGCCCAACACATGGAATATACTCAAAATCCTGCTTGATTCCTTTTAATTGGCAAATATCACAAGGAATACAGTGATTATGCAATCGATTTAGCGTTTTATGTAAGCGCTCTGATTCAACAGGTTTCAATAAGTAATCAAAAGCTTGCTCTTCAAAGGCTTTGACCGCAAACTCACTATAAGCAGTTAAAAACACAATATGTGGCATGGTTTTAGGATCTAACATAGATAACATTTCAATACCATTTATTTTCGGCATTTGAATATCTAAAAAAACCACATCAGGTTGCAAACGATGAATCTCTCGAATCGCTTCCATTGCATTATTACATTCAGCAACAATATTAATTTCAGGATCACTTTCAAGCAAGCAACGTAAATTTTCACGGGCAAGCAATTCATCATCTACAATAATTACATCTAACATTGGATACAGCTTTCCTTTTGTAAAGGCAATGTTAATACTACTTTAGTATAAGTATCAGGTTCACATTCTATTTTTATTCCGTATTGCTCACCATAACGAATATTAATTCGTTTATCAACCAAATTTAGACCTAATCCTTTTGTGTCTTTTTTATTTTCGCAGTAGTTACCAGCGTTATCCATAACCTCTAAAACTAATGTTTGATTTTGTTCATAGGCATAAATCGCCACTTTTCCTTTACCAATTAATTGAGAAGTACCATGTTTAATCGCATTTTCCACTATCGGTTGTAGTGAAAAAGCCGGTAACTGAGCCGATTCTAAATGTGGGGGAATAGTTATTTCGACAGTCAATTGTTCCATAAAGCGCATTTTTTCAATTTGCAAATAAGCATTAACATGTTCAATTTCGTCTTTAAGCGTAACAATTTCATCTGTTCGTTTAAGATTTTTGCGGAAAAAAGTCGAAAGATTCTGCACTAATTGTGATGCTTGTTGTTTATCTCGACGAATAACGGCCAATAGCGTATTGAGCGCATTAAATAAAAAATGAGGATTAACTTGAGCGTGCAATAATTTAATCTCAGTTTTAGATAATAATTGTTTGTAGTGCTCATTTTGCCCAGCTAAAATTTGTGCTGACAGTAAACTGGCGATGCCTTCACCAAGCGTACGATTGATCGAACTAAACAATGTATTTTTGGCTTCATAAAGTTTAATTGTGCCAACAACAGTATTGTTTTCACCTCTCAGCGGAATAACTAACGTTGAACCTAAGCGGCAATATTTATTAATTGAACATTGATAAGGTTGATGAATGCCATCAAGATATTTAACATCATTTTGTTCAATCGCTTCTAAAGTAACATTAGAGGTAATTGGTGTACCGGGTAGATGATGGTCATCACCAACACCAATAAATGCTAAGATTTTTTCTCTATCAGTGATCGAAACTGCACCAATATCCAACTCTTGATAAATAATTTGCGCAACTTTAGTACTATTACTTTGATTAAAACCATCACGAAGCAACCCTTCGGTACTTGCGGCAATCTTAAGTGCCTTTGCGGAAAAGGCAGACGTATATCGTTCAAAAATAGCGCGTCTGTCGAGTAAAATTCGCATAAACATAGCAGCGCCAATACTATTAGCCACAATCATAGGCGCAGCAATACTTTTAACTGCATGTAAAACCACGTCAAAAGGACGTGAAATTAATAGCACCATTATCATTTCGAGCGATTCGACTAATAAGCCTAAAACCCCGACTAACAACGGATTATAGATAAGATCAACTCGACCTTTTTTCATTAAGCCATAATGCAATAGACCACTAATCAATCCTGTTAAAATAGTTGAAAACATACAACTTTCAGCGGTAATTCCACCTAACGTATAACGATGAATTCCTCCAGTTATCCCTACTAATAGCCCGACCATGGGACCGCCAAGCAAACCGCCTAAAATAGCGCCAATGGCTCGGGTGTTGGCTATTGTATCTTCAATGTGTAAACCAAAATAACTGCCCATGATACAAAATAGAGAAAAGATACAATAGCAGACTAACTTATGAGGTAAATGCACAGTCACTTGCATTAATGGAATAACAATAGGTGTTTTACTTAGTAGATAAGCGATAACTAAATAAATACACATTTGTTGAAGAAGTTGTAAAACAAGATCAAATTCAAACATAATTTTGACCACAAAATAAAACCGTCGACAGATGTCGACGGTTAATATAATTAATTTATTTATCTAATAAGGTAAAGGACTGTTTATCTTGCGTTGTCGAATCAGAGCCAACGTAGATATTGAATTTACCTGGTTCTGCAACATATTGCATTTTGTCATTCCAGAATTTTAGCATATCTGGTTTGATCACTAATTTCACTTCACCTTTTTCATGAGGTTTTAAAGTAATATTTTCAAAACCTATCAACTGTTTAACGGGTCGACTGACCGAAGCTGTGACATCTTGAAGGTAAAACTGTACCGTTTGGCTACCTTCTTTCTCACCAATATTCTCAACATTTGCAGTCACCACAATTTCACCATTTTGCGGCATTTCAGTACTTGATAAGGCAAAATCTATCGTAAAATGGGTATAACTTAAACCAAATCCAAACGGGAATAGCGGTTCATTAGGGCTATCAAAATACGATGTTGTATATTTCCCCATATTTTCAGTACCATGAGGGCGACCAGTATTTAAATGACTATAATAGACAGGAATTTGCCCTACATTATCAGGAAATGACATTGGTAATTTAGCCGATGGGTTATAATCACCAAATAAAACATCAGCAATAGCATTGCCCCCTTCTGTGCCTAAAAACCAAGTTTCGAGCATAGCATCAGCTTGTTCATACTCTTCTTTTACCGTTAATGGGCGACCATTCATTAATGCTATAACTAAAGGTTTGCCTGTTGCCTTTAAAGCTTTGATTAACCGTTTTTGGCTAGCTTGCAATGAAAGATCAGTGCGACTAGATGACTCATGCGCCATTCCTTCCGCTTCACCCACAAACAGCACAACAACATCAGCTTTTTTGGCTTTAGCAACTGCTTCAGCAATCATTTTATCAGCAGGACGAGGATCAAATTTGGTGGTTTCTTCATATAAATTTAAAAATTTATATAAATTAGAATCATCGGAAAGATTAGCACCAAATGCGTAACTAATTGTTTTAGGATCTTTTACTGCATTTTTGATTCCTTCTAAAGGCGTGACAGCTAGATTAGCGCGTCCGGCACCTGACCAACTACCTAAAATATCGCGCTTAGAATCGGCAAGTGGTCCAATCACGGCTATTTTCTTATTTTTGGCTAAAGGTAAAATGCTATTTTTATTTTTTAATAACACAATACTTCGACGCGCTACATCTCGGGCTTCTTCCCGATGTAGTCGGTTGTCGGCAAACATCGTATCGATATCTAATTTAGGATCTAAATTACGATGAGGGTCATTAAACAGTCCCATGTCGTATTTAAGTTCTAATACATGTCGACAAGCTTTGTTAATATCCTCTTCTGTGAGGACACCTTCATTAACAAGTTCAGGTAAAAATTGAAGAAAATATTCATCATTCATACTAATATCAATACCTGCTTTTATCGCCACGCGAACAGCATCTTTAGCATCGCTTGCCACACCATGATTAATCAATTCACGAATCGCACCATGATCACTCACAACCACACCATTAAAATGCCATTGGTCACGTAATACTTCAGTCAGTAGCCAATGATTAGCTGTCGCTGGAATACCGTTAACACTGACTAAAGACACCATTACAGCACGACTACCGGCATCAATAGCGGCTTTATAAGGTACAAGATACTCTTGGAACATTTTACGTTCACTCATATCGGTGCTGTTATATTCGCGACCCGCTTCGACCGCACCATATAGCGCAAAATGCTTAACGGTTGTCACTAACGATTTTTTATCATCAAGAGACTGTTTTTGCATTTTTTCGACAAAAATACGTCCTGCTTCAGATGTTAAATAGGGATCTTCACCAAAGCCTTCAGAAACGCGTCCCCATCTAGGATCTCGGGTAATATCAACCATTGGGGCCCAAGTAATATTTAATCCATCTGAAGTGGCTTCGTCGGCAGAAACTTCAGCAACTTTACCTATAACATTACGATCCCAACTCGATGCAACACCTAAATTAATTGGGAATACCGTACGATGACCATGAATAATATCAAATCCAAAAAATAGAGGAATTTTATTCGGGGACTTTAAAGCGCGGTCTTGCATATTTGTCAAATCTGGCTCAACGACAGTATTAAAAATACCACCAATTTCTCCAGCCTCGATTTGATCTAATACTTTTGGTAAAGTGAGATCGCCACCTACACTAATTAATCTTAACTGACCCACTTTTTCTTTTATGGTCATTTTTGATAATAAATTATCAATAAAAGCTTTTTTTTCTTCGTTATTAGAATCTTGTGCGAACAAAGAGCCTGAAAACAGAAAAAAAACCAAAACAACTATTAATTTTTTCATCATGATAAATATTGTTATAATTTAGAGGATAGACATGAAGATAGCATAACTTATTCGCGCATAAAAATCTCGTTATTTACATTGTTTTCATTTATGTTTAAAACAAGATCGCATTTATTATATAAAAAAATTGACGTTAATATTATTTAACCTTAAGCTTTTTTACATAATAAATGAGGGCTAATCGTTTAGCGTGAGTTATTGCCAGACGACGTTCACGAAGGTTACACTAATTAGTCTCTAAAATTAGTAAATTGAAACGGTTGCCCTAATTCTCCGTTTTTAACTAATGCCATCGTTGCTTGTAAATCATCACGTGATTTACCCGTAACGCGAACTTGTTCCCCTTGTACTTGGGCTTGAACTTTAATTTTGCTGTCTTTAATCAACTTAACTATTTTTTTAGCTAACTCTTTATCAATACCTTGTTTTAGTTTTACTGTAATACTATATAGTTTTCCACTATGTTCCATCTCTTCCGGAATTTCTAGTGCCCCACCATCAATACCACGTTTGGCTAACTTATCACGTAAAATATCTAATAGCTGTTGTACTTGGAAGTCAGATTGACTGGTCGCTTTAATCGTTTCATTTTTTTCATTAAGCTCAAATGAGGCTTCTACATTTTTAAAATCCCAACGCGTAGTTAGTTCACGGGTTGCATTTTCAACACCATTTTTCACTTCTGGCATTTGAATTTCAGAAACAATATCAAAAGAAGGCATAAATTCTCCTTTGCGAATAATTAAAATAAAATTAACTTGATGAATATTATAAGAATATATTGACTGTCCCTACATTAAAAACAAAGACAGTCAATTAATTTATGGTAATTGATTGCGATTAATCGATGGTACGAAGTAATTCGTTAATCCCTACTTTTCCTAACGTTTTAGCATCAACTTTTTTAACAATTACTGCACAATACAAACTGTATTTACCATCTTTAGTTGGTAAGTTACCTGATACCACAACTGAACCAGCTGGCACGCGGCCGTAATGGACTTCACCTGTTGCGCGATCATAAATTTTAGTACTTTGACCGATGAAAACACCCATTGAGATCACACTGCCTTCTTCAACAATCACACCTTCAACGATTTCACTACGTGCACCAATAAAGCAGTTATCTTCAATAATCGTTGGATTTGCTTGCAACGGTTCTAACACACCACCAATACCAACGCCACCTGATAAATGAACATTTTTACCAATTTGCGCACAAGAACCAACAGTTACCCAAGTATCAACCATTGTACCTTCATCAACATAAGCACCAATATTTACATAAGATGGCATTAATACGGTATTACGAGCCACATACGCACCTTTACGTGCAATTGCAGATGGAACGACACGGAAGCCTTCTTGTTGGAAGCGAGCTTCATCATAATCAGCAAATTTTAATGGCACTTTGTCATAGTAATTTGTTGCGCCACCATCAATAAGTTGATTTTCATTAATACGGAAAGAGAGCAACACCGCTTTTTTTAACCATTGATGAGTCACCCAATCGCCATTAATTTTTTCGGCGACACGCATTTTACCGCTGTCTAATAGAGCGATACATTGATTAATTGCATCACGCGTTACTGTATCAACATTTGAAGGCGTAATTTCAGCACGACGTTCAAATGCTGCCTCAATAATAGTTTGTAATTGTTGCATTTCTCGTTTCCTTTAACTTTAAGTCCGTTAGCAAATTTAAATAGATGCACAGTATAATATAATCTGCCACGCTTTTTAAGCGGTTTGTCGTATCAAACTAGCTTTCTTGGTAATAAACAACATTTATTTGGAATTAAGTTCACAAATACCCCACACTCATAAACTACCAAAACCAAAATTTTCTATACTTATCCATATTGAAAGTTAACTAGACAAAAGATAAATGCAAAATTTTGGATTTTCATTGTTAGAATTATTGATTGTTATTTGCATAAGTGCAATTTGCGCTGCTATTGGCATGCAACAATGGAAAGAGATACAGCTCCGTAACGAATTAGTCTCAACAACACATCAATTAGCCTATTTTTTAAATGAAGTCCAAGTCAAAGCTAATACTGAAAATGAAAATTATAGTCTTCATTTATTTTTATCCCCATGGTGTTTAACAATTACATCCGGTGAGCCACCAACAAGTTGCCAAAATGGCCTATTACAGTTTATCAAATCCAACAATTCGGTTGAGATTAAATTATTAAACGAACAAAAAATTATTACATTTTGGGGAAGACGGAATATGGCTCAAACAGGTTCATTTGAACTCAGTAACGCAATTGGTACAACCAGAGTGTTAATATCATTTCGTGGACGAATTCGATTTTGTCGCATCAACAGCTATTTGCCAAGTTTACCAGCATGTTAAAACAAGCAGGATTTTCACTACTTGAAATGTTGTTATCAATAACACTTTCAAGTTTAATTTTTATTGCAGTGACAGATTATTACTTTCAGATACAAGCACATACTTTACAATATTATCGAGCCATTCATCTGCAACAAACTGTTCAACAAGCACTATTTGGTATAGCCAAAGATATAAAGCGCGCAGGGTTTATTGCCAACGATCCGAGTAAGCAAAATAAAACTGCATTAGCCATTATTAACGAAAAAAATTGCATTATCATTCGTTACGATAGTCAAATTCGACATGATTGGATCGATGATACTTCAGCCATGAATAACGCAGATAGTTTTGTGTATCGCTTTGTTAATAATAATATTGAATATAAAACGGGTGCGATTACTTGTAATGAGTCCAAGTGGGAAAAATTATTCGATCCAGCTGAGATTAAAGTGACAACATTCCATCTGAAGCAACAGGCTAATACTATCGAAATAGTATTAGCAGCTGAACTCAAACAACATCAACAAGTAAAATATCAAATAAGCAAAATAGTGAAAAATGAAAATTTTTATTCATCAAACCAACCATGAAAAGGGTTTTAGTACAATTATCATGGTTATTATTTTAACCATTATTGGTTCTATATTATTAACAAGTACTAACTTACTAATGATCTCATGGCATAAAACACTAGCCAGAGAAAATCAATATTATCACCGTTTTAATAAAGCAAATTCCGCATTACATTGGGCACTAACCCAAAATTGGCAAAGACCAACAGATAATTGGCAATGTTTATTTGAAACAAAATATCAATGGAAAGTGTGTATCAAAAATTCATTATTACAAATCGACAACTACGTACTGATACGTGGTGAATCAGAAGGTTTATTTGTTTATGGTTTGGCGCATCATCAAGGTAGTAAACTCATTGTACAAAAAGGTCATTGGCTTGATTATTGTCCAGAAAAAAGGAGAGCATATTGTGAATAACAATGATATGACAGGGTTTAGTATAATCGAAGTGATGCTAGCCTGTTTGATATTTGCCATTGTCATTGTCAGTTTTAGTAATTATCAACACACATTAACCTATTTTTATCATTATCTTTCAGATCAACAAAAGGCACAGCAAATTGCGTTTTCATTACTTGATAGTTACCCTAATATAGCGAGGCACATTGTACCTAATAATTGGCAATATAATATTCAAAGTGAGTCTTATACAAGCCAGTGCCAACTCGTATCAGTCACAATAACAACTACGCCTAGTAAACAAATTAATCAGCAACGATTATTTTGTCATGTGATAAATGAGTAGCGTATTGACCAATGGATAAGTTATCTTAAAGCCACTGTTTTAAAATTTGCAAAACTTGCTGAGTTTTTTCTGCATGAACATTGTGCCCGGCTCCTTCAATTGTTTCTATCACAGCATTGGGAAATTGACGCAATATTGCTTCATAATATTGTTGCATTACATAATTGGAATTGCTCCCGCGTATAAACAAAGTTGGCTTAGTCCAAGGAGAAATAGGTTGCCAATCACGTAAATGACTATATTGACTTACAATCACATTCGCATTAAATAACCAATGTCCATTTTTAAAAGATTTAAGCAAAAATTGGATTGTTCCCTCTGATAGTCCTTGACTTTGCATAAGGTCAATAATTTGTTTTTTATCGGTCAGGTTTTCAGCAAGGCAAGTACTTAACGACTCTAAAACCTGCGCATTATCCGTAGTCGGGTATTTAACCGGCGCAATATCAAGGGCGACAATTTTTTTGATTTTTTCAGAAATAATTTGGGTTAGTCGCAACGCAACCTTGCCCCCCATTGAATGACCAATTAAAATGATTTGATCTAATTGCAAATAATGACAAAGCTCTGCAATATCTTCTGCCATAACATTTAAATTCATCTCATTTGACCATGGCGATTGGCCGTGATTACGCAAATCAACTTGAATGGTCTGATAATCAGATACAAAGTGCTTAGCTAACATATTTGAATTATCCAAACTGCCAAACACACCGTGTAAAAAAATTAATGGTTGTCCTTCACCTTGTAATTTATAGTGTAAATTCATTTTTACGTAATCCTTCATATCAAAACTTAACTATTATAAGCCTAATTTCATTAAGATGATTAATTAATTCAATAACAAAAATTGCAATAACTATGATAAAATCCCAGACTAATTTTTTCAAATAATGTTAAGGCATATGTTTCAAAATAACCCACTATTAGCCCAATTAAAACAAGAACTTCATCAACAAACACCGCGCGTTGAAGGTGTTGTAAGAGCCCACGAAAAAGGATTTGGATTTTTAGATGTTGATAATAAAACAAGCTATTTTATCCCTGTTGCTAAAATGAAAACGGTGTGTCATGGCGATAAAGTATCAGGAACCATCATCGCCAATAATGATAAAGAGTTTTTTGATCCAGAAATATTAATAGAAAGTGCGTTGCAAAAATTCATTGGAAAAATTGGTTTTCAAGATAACACAATGATTATTCATGCTGAAAATATGCCAGAAAATCTTGTTATTCGCTGTAAAGTTAATAAACACGTTACCGAAAAAATTAAAGAAGGTGATTGGGTAACTGCAACACTGATTGCCCATCCGTTGCAAGAAGGTAAAAACGGCTTTTTTGCCGAAGTCATCCATTTCATTGCTGAAGATAACTCTACATACCTTCCTTGGTTAAAAACGTTAGCCCGTTATAATTTAGAAGATAAAGCGCCAACAGCTAACACATTGGCAATTGCAGCAAATGAGCTAACCGATCGTCAAGATTTAACCTATATCAACTTTTTTACGATTGATAGTGAAGATACTGAAGATATGGATGATGCCATATCGATCGAAAAAGATGCGCACGGTAATTATCTACTCAAAGTAGCTATTGCAGACCCTACCGCTTATGTAACCGAAAATAGTGAACTCGATAATATCGCTAAACAAAGAAGCTTTACCACGTATTTGCCTGATTTTAATATCCCGATGCTGCCAAAAGAGCTTGCTGATGAGCTTTGTTCACTAAAAGCCAATCAAAAAAGACCAGCAATGGTGTGTGAAGTAAAAATCGATGCCAATGGTAATATTGATGACAATGCAATTGCATTTATTCCTGCATTTATCGAATCGAAAGCGAAACTTTGTTACCACAATGTTTCTGATTTTTTAGAAAACGGTAGTTTACTATTGTCTGATAATTTAACGATACCGGAGCAACTTAATTGGTTAGCTAGTCTAGCAACACTAAGAACAGCGTGGCGACAAAGTCATGCTTTGGTATTTAAAGATATAACCGACTATCGTTTTATACTCGATGAGAACCGACAAGTAAAATCAATTATTAAAGAAACACGCGGTATTGCTAACCAAATCGTTGAAGAAGTGATGATAATAGCCAATCAAGCTTTAACCATGCACTTAACTGACAAAATTGGTTTTGGTATTTTTAACGTCCATGCGGGTTTTGACCCTAAATTTATGGAGCAAATTTTAAAGATCTTAAATGAACATGGCTTAACGCAATTTGATAAAGATGCTTTATTATCGTTTGAGGGATATATCCAGCTGCGCCGTATCATCAATAACGATACCTTTTTAGCCTCGCGCCTGCGAAAATTTCAAAGTCCTGCCGATTTTTCACTTGAGCCAAGACCACATTTTGGACTCGGATTTAACGCTTATGCAACATGGACTTCGCCAATTCGAAAATATGGCGATATGATAAACCATCGTTTAATTAAAGCTTCCCTGCGCCAGCTTCCATTAACGTCACCTAGCATAGAACTACTTAAAATAATGGGTGAAAAGCGTAAAACATTACGCTTAGCCGAGCGTGATATGGCTGAAAATCTTTATTCACAATATTTATCGGATAAAATTAGCCATTGTTTTACCGCTGAAATTATTGATATTAATCGCGGTGGTGCTCGGGTACGCTTAACGGATATTGGCGCTTTTGCATTCTTACCGCTGTCAATGATTCATCCTATACGTGAAGAAATTTGCTCACTTCCGGAGGAAGGCGTTATCAAAATTAAAGACGAAATTTGCTATAAACTAACCGATACTATTTCAGTGGTTATCCATCAAGTTAAAAAAGAAAATCAATCGATTATAGTTAAATTAGCGGATAGTCACTAATGCACATTTTTTTATCATGATAAGCGGTAATAATTTGTCATTTATCCCCTGAAATCAATCAGGGGAATACTGACTAATAATTAATGATATTTTAACGCTTAACCTCTTTTTTTTCTTGATAATATCTGATATCTTTCTTCACTCATTAAAATAATTATTATAATTAGATAGGCAAGATGCAGAGGGTACTATGTTATCAATTCATGGGCATGAAGTCTTACATATGATGGCTGGAAATAGCTATACAGAATCATCTCTAAAGGAAGCTATCGAAAAACAGTTTGGAAAACATGCTAAATTTCATACTTGCTCTCAAACTGATATGGATTCAACACAACTTATCTGTTTTTTAAAATTAAAAGGTAAATTTAAACCCGTTACTGATGTTGAATTTACGGTCAATGAAACAAAAATTTGTCGTCATTAAGTTTCAAAATATGTTTACGTGTTTTGAGACTGTTATAAATTTAAATTAATCGTATAGTGTATTTAATAGAATATGAGTATATAATTTCGGGCAAAGATTAATAGCCAGCCTTCAAATTACAACTCTAAAAAAATATTCATGGAATTTAATATGAAAATTAGTAACATTTTAATCTGCGCAATTGTTCCTATTCTTGTCGCCAGTTGTGTACATAGATCGGCTGCACCGGTGAAAAAAATTGAACAGCCTATTGAATCAGATGAGTTAACATTAATAAAACAACAAACCGAATTAAATAATCCATATGTTGTTAATGCAAAAACACAATTACAGCAACTTATTGGCACAAAAAACTTCGATAATTACATTAAAAAAACCGGCATATTAAGTTGCCAAAATGATGAAAACCAATCATCTTGCGTGTTGAATTTTTATCTGACTGAATATTACAAGTTAAAATATAACCAACAAATTAAGAAAGTTATTGAAGAAAACCAGACCGAACATAAAATTGAATTAAGCAAAATAAAAGCAACGTCTGCTAATATAAAAAATTATTGTGACCTTTCGGCAGATTTTCTTGCTGCTGTTTATACCAATGACAATCAGAAAGTTTCTAGCTACTTTCAACCTTTATTCAAAATGTCAGAAGAAGAGATGTCTTCATTACATGCTAAAATCATCAAAGATAATTATTCACACTTCTTAATTGATGAAAATCCAAGTATTTTGCAAGAAATGAAAAGTGACTTTCTTGAAAAATGTTTAGACGATCCAAAAGATAACATTATTAATTATATCAATATTTTTAGATAATCCTAACGCGAGTTTTTTATGCACAATTTATTACCAATTAGTCAGTTTAGTAAAACATTCACTGGCAAGATGCTTTGCATAGTGTCGGCATCTTGTATCAGTTTTTCTTCATGGGCTTTTTCGTTTAATGATGTGGTAACGCAAGCTGAAAATCTATCAAAACAAGCTTATGTACAACCAACTAAAAATATTCCAAACGAACTATCATCGCTGCAATTCGCTGATTATCAGAAAATTCAATTTAATCACCAAAAAGCTTATTGGAGTGATCGAAAAAGCCGTTTTAAACTCGAGTTTTATCATGAAGGTATGTATTTTGATACACCTGTAAAAATCAATGAAATTGTAAATAACCAAGTTAACGAGATTAAATTTGATCCAAGTTACTTCGATTTAAGCAAAATTAATCTTGATAAGTTAGACACAAAACATCTTGGTTTTGCTGGATTTAAAGTCCATTATCCAATTAATAATCCGGCTAAAACAGATGACGAAATTTTCACTGCACTTGGTGGTAGTTACTTTAGAGCTGTAGGTAAAAATCAGCGTTATGGACTTTCAGCAAGAGGTCTAGCCATTGATACGGGTGAAATGTCTGGTGAAGAGTTCCCTCGATTTAAAGAGTTTTGGATTGAAAGACCGCTTCCTAATCAAAAACATTTAGTGATTTATGCACTACTTGACTCTCCTCGCGTCGCTGGTGCTTACAAACTTACTTTGGTACCGAGTGTCGATACAACAATTACCGTTGAAGCTAAAGTATTTTTCCGAGATGGCGTAAAAAAACTCGGTGTTGCACCATTAACCAGCATGTATTTATATGGACCAAATCAACCTTCGCCATTACTTAATTATCGTCCGGCGATGCATGATTCAAATGGATTATCAATTTTATCAAATAATAACGAATGGATTTGGCGACCACTTAATAATCCAAAACGTTTATCTTTCTCATCATATAGTTTAGATAATCCTAAAGGATTTGGGTTAATTCAGCGAGATAAAGGCTTTGATGATTATCAAGATCTTGATGATCACTATGAACAACGTCCGAGTGTTTGGACAGAAATTTTGGATGACTGGCACAAAGGGCGAGTTGAATTAGTTGAAATCCCGACCGCAGATGAAACCAACGATAATATTGTTTCTTATTGGGTGCCAGAAAAACAATACAAAGCCGGTGACAGTATTAGTTTTAAATATCGCCTACATTATTCATTGGATGAACAACAACGCTATCCAGATAATATAGCAAGAGCAATTAGCACGCGATTATCACTTGGTGACATTAAACAGGCTAACTTAATTCGTAAACTTGATGGTTCTAATGCTTATGTTATTGATTTTGCAGGGCCTCAACTATCAGAACAAGTTCCGGTGAAAGTCATATCAAGCATCAATAATGGTTCTATTGTCAGTTGTGATGTCCAGTACAATCCGGTTATCAAAGGTTGGCGAGTACTGGTACGATTTAATGTTGAAGATAATAAAAAACCAACGGATATCCGCATCCAATTAGCATCAGAAAAAACGAATGAAGTTTTATCTGAAACATGGAGCGGTCAATATCCTGGACAATAAAACTATAACAATAAGCCAATAATATGAAAAACAATTACTTTTCAACTCTTTCTGGCGCTGATAACTGGCGCCAGAATTTAAAAAACAATGATATCCCTTCAGATGATAGTGAGTTTTTAAAATATCGTCTAAATCAAATTGGTGATACCTCAACTTATAACGATGAGAGAAAGCAGCAGCCAAGTTATCCGGAAGTTGAACGGGTATCCATTCAACCACAAATATGGAATAAGCGTTATCACGCCAAAATGAAGTCAGGCTTGAATATTTTAGCGTTGATTCGCCGATTAATCATGTTTGCGCTTATTGTGGTTCAAACCTATTTTGGTACCAGCTATCTATCAACACTATTACCTTATCAAAGCTGGCAAAAAATTAATTTTATGGCCAATTGGGCAATTAATCCTGAATTGGCAATATATAGTATTATTCCTTATATTATACAATGGTTTATTATCGCTCTTTTTGCAATTTTATTTGCCTGGATCTCAATTGGATTTTGGACCAGTATTATGGGGCTTATTTTAGCTGTTATGGGGAAAGATCGTTATACCATTGAGATTCCTAAAGATGCTGCAGCACATATTGATGCCAAACATCGCACAGCCCTTGTTATGCCAATTTGTAATGAAGATGTCGCTCGTGTGTTTGCTGGATTACAAGCAACTTATCAATCATTAGTCGAGACCGGAAACGCAGCTTGCTGTGATTTCTATATTTTGAGTGATACCAATGATCCTGATCTTTATGTCAATGAACTAAAAGCTTGGGCTGATTTTAATGCCCAAAAACAGAATAATGGTTGTAATGTTTTTTACCGCCATCGTAAGCGTCGCGTCAAACGTAAAAGTGGCAACATTGATGACTTTTGCCGACGTTGGGGACACCTATATGAATATATGCTAATTCTTGATGCTGATAGCATTATGACAGGTGATTGCATACTGAATATGATTGCCATGATGGAAATGACACCTAAAGCGGGTATTTTACAATCTCCGCCTAAATCAGTCAGAATGAAAACCCTTTACGGTCGAATTCAGCAATTTGCTAACCAAATTTATAGTGATATTTTCTGTGCTGGAACCCACTTTTGGCAACTCAGTGAAGCCCAATACTGGGGACATAACGCGATGATCCGCTTAAAGCCATTTATTGAGCACTGTATTTTATCGCCACTACA
The DNA here is from genome assembly GCF_001690235.1 of Gilliamella sp. wkB292. NCBI lineage: Bacteria > Pseudomonadati > Pseudomonadota > Gammaproteobacteria > Orbales > Orbaceae > Gilliamella > Gilliamella sp. wkB292. The sequence goes on along the minus strand of NZ_LZGO01000027.1, from coordinate 27,725 downwards.
AAAACGCAAAGGACCAATACATATTTTATCGCATGATCTTGTTGAAGCAACCTTAATGCGCCGTGCCGGTTATGGTGTTTGGATTGCTTATAATATGAATGGTAGCTATGAAGAGTTACCTGGAAATATGATTGAAGATCTTAAACGAGATAATCGTTGGTGTATGGGGAATTTAATCAATTTACGCTTAATTTTTAAAAGTGGTATTACACTAACCCACCGTGTTATGTTTTTAACCAGTGGTATGGCATATATCTCATCTCTGTTATGGTTGATATTTTTGATCTTCTCAACATTACTGTTATTAGTTTTTAATTTGTCAGATCAACAATATTTTTTCCAGCCAAACCAATTTTATCCTACCTGGCCAAAATGGGATGAAAATTTAGCAATTCAACTATTATCTACCACTATGGTGTTATTATTTGCGCCAAAATTTTTCAGTTACGGCATTATTATTGCTAGAACAGGCGCTAAAGAGGTGGGGGGTATCTTTAAATTAACACTATCAATATTTATTGAAATGATATGGTCAATGATTTTAGCGCCAATACGGATGATCTTTCACAGTAAATTTGTGATAAAAGCCTGGTTAGGGAGTAAAATCCAATGGAAATCACCATCCAGAAATGATGATGCTTTAACTTGGGGAGAATCGTTCTATTTTTGCTGGCCTCTTTCGTTATTAGGCATAGTTTGGCTGTGTATTATTATTTGGTTAAATCCACAATTTACATTATGGTATATCGCCATACTTATCCCACTAACCATTTCGCCACTGGTCATTAGGGTATCGGGTTTATCAAGTATTGGTATCAAAGCGCAAAAAGCAGGTTTGTTTTTAACTCCTGAAGAAACCCACCCAGCAAGAGCGGTAACGCTTACAGGTGAGTATTTGGTAAAAACTGAAGCAAATATTGTTGATCATGGTTTTATAATGGCATTAGTTGACCCTTTATATAATGCATTAGCCTGTGCATTATCTACATCGCGTCATATATCTAATGTAAAAAATCAGCAAAAACGTAGTGAACTGATTGAACAATTTGAACAGGTTGACTTAACAAAAATCAATAAAGAACAACAACTAGCAATTTTAGAAGACCCAATTATTCTTTCTGCACTTCATCGTCATATTTGGCAACAGCAAGAAAAATACGACAATTTATTCACTTTGTGGCAAAATGAACGCCAGTAATTAAAAATAGGGCTTTAGCCCTATTTTCTTTTTTTAGTAACTAATCAAAATCCATGGATATTTTTTTATGACTTGGCAACCTTCCTCATCTATCAATAATTTACTTAAGCGCGCAAAAATCATTTCACAAGTACGACAATTTTTTGCTGATCGCTGTATATTAGAAGTCGAAACGCCGACATTAAGCCAATATGCTGTTACAGATGTACATTTAAGTTCATTTACGACAACATTTTTTAAACCAGGTGAATTTGACGAACAACTTGGACGAAAAATGTCTTTAATCACCAGCCCTGAATATCATATGAAACGTCTACTTGCCGCTGGTAGTGGGCCAATCTTTCAAATATGCAAATGCTTTCGTAATCATGAAGAAGTTGGTCGTTTTCATAATCCGGAATTTACCATGCTCGAATGGTATCGTATACAGTATGATATGATGCAAATGATTAACGAAGTCGATGACCTATTACAAACTATTTTAGACTGTGAGCCTGCTGAACGAGTCTCGTACCAGAAGGCGTTTCAACGTCATCTTAATATTGATCCATTAGAAGCCGATCACGCGACATTAGTAAAAGCCATTAACCAACTTGATATTGGTATTAATGTTGATGATTATGACAAAGATGGGCTATTACAATGCTTATTCACTTTTGGCGTAGAACCGCATATTGGACTTGAAAAACCGATTGCAGTGTATCACTTTCCAGCTTCCCAAGCCGCATTAGCTGCAATTAGTAGCGAAGATCATCGCGTAGCTGGTCGCTTCGAGTTTTACTACAAAGGGGTTGAGCTTGCTAATGGTTTTAAAGAGTTAACAAATTCACAAGAGCAAAGACAGCGCTTTGAGCAAAATAATTTAGAACGTTCTAAACAAAATCTACCAGAACAAAATATTGACATTGAATTACTTGCCGCCATGGAGTCAGGTTTGCCGGATTGTGCAGGTGTTGCTATAGGTCTAGATCGCTTAATTATGTTAGCCCTCAATTCAGTGACCTTAGATGACGTTATATCGTTCACTTTTGATAGGGCTTAAACCATGTTCGGAGCTTTAGGTTTAACTCAATGGATTGCTATCATCATGACGGTGATAGCATTGATATTATTAATTGTAGTGATTAAATCTAAACTCACTATAAATAATATAAATCAGTTAGTTGAATTGCAACTTTCTCAAAAAAATCATGAAAATCAATCTTTGACTGAAAAGTTACAACAATTAGAAAATGAACTCAATCAATATCGTCTACAATATGTGACACAAAATGCAACTATTACTGAGCTAAAAACCCGTTTGGAAGAAACAAGAAGCTCTGCTTATGAAAAGCAATCAATACTTGAGCAAAGTGAGCAGCGGCTAACAACTCAGTTTGAAAATTTAGCTAATCGCATTTTTGAACAAAGTGGTAAAAGAATAGAACAACAAAATAAGCAAAGCCTTGATTATTTACTTTCACCGCTAAAAGAGCAATTAGAAGGATTTAAAAAGCAGGTACAAGATAGCTTTGGTCAAGAGGCAAAAGAACGCCATACCTTGACGCATGAAATCCGTAATTTGCAACAACTTAATGAGCAGATGACAAAAGAGGCTAACAACCTAACTAACGCTTTAAAAGGTAATAATAAAACCCAAGGTAATTGGGGTGAATTTATTTTAAGTCAAATACTCGATAATTCAGGGCTAAGAGAAGGTTATGAGTATGATACCCAAGTTAATTTAACCAATGAAAACAATCTGCGATTGCAACCAGATGTTATTGTTCACTTACCGCAAGGTGGTGATGTGGTCATTGACTCGAAAGTAACCCTCGTTGCTTATGAACGTTATTTTAATAGTGATGATGATACGATTAAAAGTAAATCCATGACTGAACATTTAGCAGCTATACGTAATCACTTAAAACAACTAAGCCAAAAAGATTATCATAAACTTAATGGAATTAATTCGTTAGATTATATTTTAATGTTTATTCCTGTTGAGCCAGCGTTTTTATCAGCCATTGATCATGATCCTGCATTGATTAACGATGCTTTAAAAAATAATATTATGATAGTAAGTCCAACCACATTATTAGTCGCTTTACGTACGATTCATAACTTATGGCGCTATGAATACCAAAATCGCAATGCTGAATTAATTGCCGACAAAGCAAGTAAATTATATGATAAAGTTCGTGGTTTTATTGAAGATATGGAAAACTTAGGCAATTGCCTTGATAAAGCCCAGCAAACTTATCAAAATTCGTTAAATAAACTATCTAAAGGACGTGGTAATATAATTGGACAAATTGAACGTTTTCGTGAAATGGGCATCGAAGTTAAAAAACCGATCAATCCTGATCTAGCTTTAATATCGAAAGATGAAGTTGATAGTGAAAACGAAGATTAACTGTTATTGTCTAATAATCTTAAATTGTTAATACCACTAGTTACTATGTTGTTAAATTTTTAGAGGAAACACATATTTCAGCATCAAAATAATATTATTTACCCTTATTGAAATTATGTGTACACTCATTTACGCAAAAAAGGAAGCGCATATGGCAAAAAAACCAGTGACAGAACCAAGTTTTGAACAAACACTTAAGCAACTTGAAGCGATTGTTTCACAACTGGAAAATGGTGATTTACCATTAGATGAAGCATTAAATGAGTTTGAAAAAGGGGTTAAATTAGCCCGAACAGGACAAAAACAATTACAACAAGCAGAACAACGTATTCAGATATTATTATCTGAAAATAGTGATGCGCAGTTGTCTGAATTCTCGATTAATCATGATGAATAGTCTCAATGTATTACAAGAACGGATTAATTCGTTTTTAGCAACCTATATTTCGCAGTTTCCTTGTTCCGAATTACAACAAGCAATGCGTTATAGCTTGTTAGCAGGGGGCAAGCGAATTAGGCCTATTCTGGTTTATTTAACAGGACAGATGTTTAATTGTTCACTCTCTAAGCTTGATGATGCTGCGGCAGCCATTGAAGCAATACATACCTATTCGTTAATCCATGACGATTTACCCGCTATGGATAATGATGATTTACGTCGAGGCAAACCAACTTGTCACATAAAATTTGGGCAAGCACAGGCAATATTAGCCGGCGATGCCTTACAAACGTTAGCATTCACTATACTCTCTGAAAGCCAACACTTTAATGACCAAACTAAAATTTCAATGATTGCTGAACTTGCCAAAGCTAGTGGATTAAATGGCATGTGCATTGGGCAGTCACTGGATTTACAAGCTGAACATCAAACTGTCACGCTTGAGCATTTACAACAAATACACAATTATAAAACGGGTGCACTAATCAAAGCAGCCGTCCGACTTGGTGCGTTGGCATGTGGAGAAGAAAGTAAACCTTACTATGCCATGTTAGACAGTTATGCTCAAGCAATTGGGTTAGCGTTTCAAATTCAGGATGATATTTTAGATATAATCGGTGATCAAGCAATTATGGGCAAACCCCAAGGTTCAGATATCGCACAAGAAAAGAGCACGTATCCCGCCTTAATTGGACTACAATCAGCAATAAAAATGACCCAAACATTGTATGACCAAGCTATCGATAGTCTTCGCAAAATACCTTATGATAGCCAACCATTACAAAATCTGGCTGATTTTATTATTAATCGTAAAAGTTAAACAAATAGCTCAATGATGACAATAAATTTGGATAATTATCCGTTACTAAAAAACATTAACTCGCCAGAAGATTTAAGACGATATCCTTTGTCTCAATTACCCGAAATTTGTCGCGAGTTAAGACAATTTTTACTTGATAGCGTTAGCAAATCAAGTGGTCATCTTGCATCCGGATTAGGTGTTATTGAATTAACTGTTGCATTACATTATGTTTATTATACACCCTTTGATAAGGTTATATGGGATGTTGGGCATCAAGCTTATCCACATAAAATTTTAACTGGCCGCCGTGATAAGATGCTCACGATTCGACAAAAAGATGGATTACATCCATTCCCTCATCGTGAGGAGAGTCAATATGACGTGTTAACAACTGGTCACTCATCTACATCGATTAGTGTTGCGCTTGGAATAGCTATTAGCGAGCAAAAAAAACAATCAGGGCAAAAAGTCGCCGCAGTCATTGGTGATGGAGCATTAACTGCAGGCATGGCGTTTGAAGCCATGAACCATGCTGGGCATATCAAGCCAGATATGTTAGTAATTGTTAATGATAATGACATGTCAATTTCTGAAAATACAGGTGCGCTTAATCAACATCTAACCCAAATCTTATCGAGTAAAGCTTATGCCTCTTTTCGTGAAAGTGGTAAGCGAGTACTTGCCAATATTCCACCACTTAAAGAGTTATTTAAAAAAACGGAAGAACATTTAAAAGGATTAGTCACGCCAGCTATTTTATTTGAAGAACTTGGCTTTAACTATATAGGCCCCGTTGATGGACATGATGTTGAAAATTTAGTTCTAACATTGCAAAAAGTGCGCCAACTAAAAGGACCACAACTACTTCATATTATTACCAAAAAAGGCAAAGGATATGCGCCAGCTGAACAAGATCCAACATTATGGCATGGTGTCCCTAAATTTAATCCCATTGACGGAATTTTGCCCAAAGCCAACAAAGTTGCCCCAACTTATTCACAAGTTTTTGGTGATTGGTTATGTGAAATGGCACAACATGATAAACAGCTAGTTGCAATAACGCCAGCGATGGGTGAAGGATCAGGCATGACAAAATTTGCTGATCAATATCCCGATCAGTTTTTTGATGTCGCCATTGCAGAACAACATGCTGTCACGCTGGCAACAGGATTTGCAATCAGCGGTTTTAAACCTGTAGTTGCCATATACTCAACATTTTTACAACGCGCTTATGATCAAGTTATTCATGATGTTGCCATTCAAAATTTACCTGTGCTATTTGCTATTGATCGAGCTGGGATTGTTGGCGCTGATGGTGAAACGCATCAAGGTGCGTTTGATCTAAGCTTTTTACGCTGTATACCCAATTTTGTTATTATGACACCAAGCGATGAAAACGAATGTCGACAAATGCTCTATACCGGTTATTTACATCATGGTCCTGCTGCTGTGCGTTATCCTCGTGGTGAAGGTATTGGTGCTGTATTAAAACCGTTACAGACAATACCGTTAGGTCAGTCAAAATTGTGCCGTGAAGGGCAAAACATAGCTTTACTCAATTTTGGCACATTACTGCCTGAAGTTTTACAGGCGGCCAATCAAATTAATGCTACAGTCATAGACATGCGTTTTGTAAAGCCATTGGATGAAAAAGTCCTTTTGCACATTAGCCAAACACATAATATACTGGTCACTGTTGAAGAAAACAGTATCAAAGGCGGAGCTGGCAGTGGCGTCTGTGAATTTTTATTATCGAAAAAAATAAAATGTGATATTTTAAATATTGGGTTACCTGATAAGTTTATTGCGCAAGGATCACAAACTGAGGTTCGCAATGAACTGGGTTTAAACTGTGAACATATTATCAAAAAAATTAATAATTTTATAAAACAATAGGTTAAATATGGAAACTAAAGCTGTCACTATTCAAATTTTTGGACGTACTTTAAAATTTAATTGTCCGGTTGATGAAGTTGACGCACTCGCTAATGCCGCAAAAGACTTAGATGCGCGCTTAAATAATTTACGTGAAAAGTCATCACAAATAAGTAGTGAACAACTCATTATGACCGCAGCACTGAATATTTCTTACGAACTAACAAAAGAAAAAGAAAAAAGTAATGAATTCAGCGATAGATTAAAAATGTTACAACAATTACTTGATTCAGCTTTAAATAGCAACAATTAACGGTTTTAATTGTAAATTTAATCAAAACGATCTTGTATCATTTGTTAATTTTAGTAATATTATACCCATCTCTGAGATGTTCGCGATATGGGTTAGTCCCCTGAGCCGATATTCTTTACTTTAGAACGGTGTGATTTTCAATTGGTGTGTATGCCTTATTTATAAGGAAACCTAAAAATTGGAACATGCTGTTCACCTTGAACCTTGGGTTCAAGGGTTACGACCCTAACGACATCTTGGAGTGCCTTTCATTGTTTTGACTTTGTAGTGGTAATTGATGAATATTAGACAGATTATCCGTCAAAAAAGACGACAATTATCCCACCATGAACGCCAAGTTGCTCAGCAAGATATTTATCGTAAAATTACCCACCATGCCGATGTTAATTCAGCTCAAAATATAGCAATATTTCTACCATTTGATGGTGAAATCGATACGCTACCTATAATTGAATACCTTTGGCAACAAAACAAATCTGTTTATTTACCGGTTATTCATCCATTTGATACAAAACATTTACTATTTTTACACTATACCCCAAATACACCTTTATCAAAAAATCAGTTTGGTATTTCACAACCGGCTCTAAATGTTTTAACTGTCATACCGTATCAAAAACTTGATATTATCTTCACGCCATTGGTTGCATTTGATGAACGAGGATACCGAATGGGAATGGGCGGTGGCTATTATGATAGGCTACTTGAAAACTATCGAATATATAATATTAAACCTATTGGACTCGCTTTTGCCTGTCAAAAAGTCGAAAGAATCAATAATCAACCTTGGGATGTTCGATTGCCAGAAATTATTTATGCTTAACTGATAACCAACCCCAAAGAATAAATACGAATCATTCGCATTATTACCCTCAAAAAACATCAATTTATTTTATTTATCTATGATAAAAACCAAATTTAGCGATATAATAATTTAGCGTTAACTTTTTATCATGCACTACCGCCCTATTCTTTTGTCTTTTGAGTCAATATTTAATTCCAAATGGAGATGAATATTCTTGAAAGTACTTTATAAATATTCAAAAAGGAGTATTGCAATGTCAGAAAATAAAGTATTAACCACCAACAACGGCGCACCAATTGCCGATAATCAAAATTCTCGCACTGCTGGTCCTCGAGGCCCTGTATTACTCGATGATTACCAACTTATCGAAAAACTCGCTCAATTCAATCGCGAAAATATTCCTGAACGTCGAGTCCACGCCAAGGGTTCTGGAGCACACGGTACTTTTACAGTAACAAATGATATAACAAAATATTCATTTGCTAGTATATTTGCCAATGTTGGAAAACAAACACCCGTTTTTGTGCGATTTTCAACCGTAGGTGGTGAACGAGGTTCTTCTGATACAGCTCGTGATCCACGAGGTTTTTCAGTAAAATTTTATACAGATCAAGGAAATTGGGATATTGTAGGTAACAATACGCCTGTATTTTTTATCCGTGATGCAATTAAATTCCCTGATTTTATTCATACCCAAAAGCGTGATCCCAAAACAAATCTAAAAGATCCGCAAATGATGTGGGATTTTTGGTCCTTATCACCTGAATCACTTCATCAAGTGACCATTTTATTTTCTGATAGAGGTATTCCTGACGGTTACCGCCATATGCATGGGTATGGTAGTCATACTTATAGCCTTATCAATAAAGATGGGGTAAGAACGTGGGTGAAATGGCATTTCAGAACGGAACAAGGAATCAAAAATATAGATCCTAAAAAAGCCTCAGAAATGGATGGAACGAATCCTGATTCAGCTCAAGAAGATCTATTCAAAGCGATTGAACGTGGCGACTATCCAAAATGGCGGCTTTATATGCAAGTGATGACTGAAGAACAAGCCAATCAACACCCAGAAAACCCTTTTGATGTCACTAAAGTTTGGTCACAAAAACAATACCCATTAATCGAAGTCGGTGTGATGGAGCTTAATCGCAATCCAGAAAACTACTTTGCAGAAGTTGAACAATCCGCTTTTGAACCAAGTAATGTGGTACCAGGAACAGGCTTATCGCCAGATAAAATGTTGCAAGGACGTGTTTTTGCCTATGCCGATGCTCACCGTTATCGAATTGGTACGAATTATCAGCAACTACCGATCAATGCGCCTAAATGTCCTGTGCATAATTACCAACGTGATGGTTCAATGCGCTTTTACAGTCCTGATAACGCACCTAACTATGAACCCAATAGCGTTGACAGTGCACCTAAAGAGCAACCTCAATATGCCGAACCACCAATGCATGTACCAGCTGGTACAATGGATAAGCATAACCACCGTGTTGATGGTGATTACTATTCGCAACCAGGTGCGTTATTTAAATTAATGAGTCCAGAACAAAAACAACTATTAATTGATAATATTGTTGGATCGATGAAGAATGTTGATCGCAATATACAAATTCGTCAATTAAAACACTTCTATAAAGCTCACCCAGACTATGGACAAGGTGTCGCTAAAGGTCTCGGTATTGATGTGAATTTAATCAAAGATTAACGCATAAACAAGAAAAGCCGACTTAATAACGTCGGCTTTTTTATTTTTTTAAAACAACATGAATATTATTTAAAAAAGCGTTGTTATAAGTATCTATAAAAAATTAATTAACTTGATTAAAATTATTTAGCTTTATTTTTTTTATTAAATTTTTTTAAAATAATCGACACTAATGGCCTATGGCATTTATATATCATATCAGGTGAAACCATGATCAACTCGGCAAGTGGCACTGTCCAATCGGGTATGTCGGTATTGTCTGAATGCTTATCATCTATTGGAGTCTCAATAGCATAACGCTGCGTATTGGCAAATAACGGTTGTTTTTCAGCGATATCATTATCATCTTCATCACTGAGCATTTTGCAATTATCCAGTACTTGCTGTGCGAAGATATCTGGCCAATTTTCTGCAACATTTTTCATTTTCACAAAATCAGAAATATGTCTTAGCATGTCACGAAACAGTAGCAAATAGACCATTTGAACATTACGTCCCGATAGATTTGCTAACTGCTCGTTAGTTAAAACTTTGTTGATAACACTTGGACCCCACTTAAAAAACAGCGTATCTTTGTACATATTTACGATCGTTTTAATTGGACGGTACTGTGTTTTAACTAACTTATCAATTTCATGTGAAATTTGCAGAGTTGGATAACCAACCCTGTTACGTCCATTAAGATCCCGCTCAGACAGCGGTTTTTGTTGTTTTTTGGGCAAGAGTTTTTTTAACAATCCTAACATATTGTTATCCTTGTGATTGTCCTTTTTGCCGAACAATTTCAAATAAGCAAATGCCTGTAGCTACCGATACATTAAGCGATGAGACAATTCCTGCCATCGGTATACTCACAAGTTCATCACAATGTTCTTTCGTCAATCGACGCATGCCTTCTCCTTCTGCGCCCATGACTAAAGCAAGAGAGGTTGGTTTAGTAAAAAAATTGTTTTGATAAAGTGTTTTATCTGCTTCACCAGCAGTACCCACAATCCAAACTTGATATTCATCTTGCAACATACGCATTGTACGCGCTAAATTGGTCACTCTAACCACCGGCACACTTTCAGCCGCACCACAAGCAACTTTTTGTGCTGTAGAGTTTAGCGAAGCGGAGCGATCTTTAGGCACAATAATAAAATTAACACCAGCAGCATCAGCCGTTCGTATACAGGCACCTAAATTATGCGGATCAGTGACACCATCTAAAATCAATATAACGGGATTCGATTGTTGCTCCATCAACAATGGAATATCATTTTCTTGATAACTTCGACAAGGTTTTACCATAGCTAAAATACCTTGATGAACACCGTTTTTAGATTTTTCATCAAGCCATTGACGGTTGGTTATTTTCACCGGTAAACCTAACTGTTCAAGTTGATGAACCAGTGAAATAAGGCGTTTATCTTCTCGACCTTTAATAATAAATACTTCAATAATTCTTTCGGGCGCACGGTTAAGCAGTGCTTCAATGGCATGAATGCCATAAACTGTTTCACTCATCTATTTGCTACTCTTTTTTCGTTTATTACTGGTTTTTGACTTTGCTCGGTTACTGTTTTTACTTTTAGGTTTACTTTCAATTTTACTTTTAGATTTTTCACTATTTTTGCTGGTAGATTTTTTACTTTTGCGCTTAACAGGTCCATCAATTTTTGGCTTTTTCTGTTCTTGTTTCGATTTAGTCTTCGCTGTTTTACCTTGACGCATTGGTTTATTATTGCTGCCCACCAATGAAAAATCAATTTTACGCTCTTCTGGATTAACATTGTCCACTTTAACTTGGACTTTATCACCCAGACGATAACTGTAACGAGTATTTTCGCCAATTAAACGATTACGTGATGGATCAAAAATATAATAATCGTTTTCTAGCGAGGATACATGAACCAAACCATCAATAAACAGATCATCTAAACGGACAAAAAAGCCAAAATTAACCACACTTGAAATAGTGCCATTAAATACTTCACCAACATGATCTTGCATATAATCGCATTTAAGCCAATCGACAACATCGCGTACTGCTTCATCAGCTCGCCGTTCAGTCATTGAGCAATGCTCGCCAAAATAGAGCATTTCATTCATAGTATAAAGGTGTCCACCTGTTTTACTGGTTTTATCAAGCTCGTTGGCTAAAATCCATTTAATCGTACGATGCAATAATAAGTCAGGATAGCGACGAATTGGCGAAGTAAAGTGTGCATATTCATCTAACGCTAAACCAAAATGGCCTCGATTTTCTGGATCATAGATAGCCTGCTTCATGGAACGAAGTATCACCGTTTGTAGCATTTCGTGATCAGGGCGTTCTTCAATTGCTAACATCAATTGAGCAATATCTTTAGATTTAGGATTAGTACCGCCACCCAGTGATACGCCTAATTCACTCAAAATACTTCGCAAATTATTCATGCGATCTTCATCGGGTTTATCATGGACGCGAAACAGTGAAGGCACGTTTGCCTTAATAACCAATTTGGCCGCAGCCACATTAGCTAAAATCATGCACTCTTCAATAATTTTATGGGCAACATTACGCTGTACGAGCTCAATACTTTCAATGCGCTTATCGGCATTAAAAATAAATTTTGGTTCTTCTGACTCAAAACCTATCGCACCACGCAAGACTCTTGAATTATCGAGCACCTTATATAATCCATAAAGATTTTCTAGATGAGGGACTAAATCATGATAATGTTCTTGTAACTCGCGATCACCCTCTAAAATTTTAGCCACTTTAGTATATGTTAGCCGAGCATGCGAATTCATTACCGCTTCATAAAATTGATAACTTGTTAATCGACCTTTGTTTGATACCGTCATTTCACAAACTAAACATAACCGATCAACTTGTGGATTGAGTGAACAAAGCCCATTAGATAGCTCTTCTGGTAACATTGGCACAACGCGTGACGGGAAATAAACCGAGGTACCACGTAAGCACGCTTCTTTATCAAGCGGTTTACCGGGACGAACATAGTAACTAACATCTGCAATGGCGACCCATAATCGATAGCCTCCACCTCGATTTTTTTGACAATACACCGCATCATCAAAATCACGAGCATCTTCACCATCAATAGTCACTAAAGGAAGGTCTCGTAAGTCTTTACGACCTTTTTTCGCACTTTCTGGAACGTGATCGCTAAATTTACTCACTTCTTTTTCGACAGGTTTAGGTAATTCATAAGGAATTTCATGATTACGTAGTGCAATATCGATAGCTAAATTGGTCCCCATGATTTCACCAAGAACCTCTTTAATAATACCGACTGCTTTTTGGCGGCGTTCAGGGCGTTTTTGCAACTCAACCACCACCACTGCGCCCATACGCACAGTGAGATTAGGTTTGCCAGCAATTAAAATATCGAAGTTTAAACGGCTATCATCCGGTACTACAAACCCAACACCTTGTTCAATAAAATAACGCCCGACAATTTGGTTACTACGAGGTTCTAAAATACGAACAACACGCGCTTCTGTTTTTCCACGATATTGATTACCCATTGGTTGAGCTAAAATGACATCACCTTGCAGTACCTTTTTCATCTGATCCGGCGATAAAAAGTAATCTTCTGGTTGACCTTCTACACGCAAAAAACCAAACCCATCACGATGCGCAATGACACTGCCTTTAACCATCGCAAATTTTTCTGGCAAGGCGTAGCATTTACGGCGTGTAAATACCACTTGCCCATCACGCTCCATTGCGCGCAAACGACGATGTAATGCAACTTTTTGCTCTTCATTTTTAATTGCAACAGCCTGCGCAATTTTCTCTAAACTTGCGGGTTTGGCTTCTTTAGTTAAATAATCCAAAATAAGTTCGCGGCTCGCTATGGGAGATTCATATTTTTCTGCTTCTCGATCAAAGAAGGGATCTTTTATCATAAGGGATATCCGGTGATCTAATATTGCTGTTAGCATAACATAGAGTGGTATAACTTAAAACGAACATTATTGATCTGGCAGGAATAATCTTTACCTACCTTACTGATTAAAAATAGAAGTATTTCTATTGATTTTATTTAATTTTTTTAAAGTTATTACTATGATTTTTTTATTATGTTTTTTTATTTCGCCTACATTAAAAATATGGCGCTGTTATTAGCGCCATCATTGTATAGTGTCATTTATTGATTGAGCTTTTCTCGTTCAATTGCCCGATAACCAATATCTTTACGATAAAAACAACCATGCCAATAAATATCTTTAATTTGTTCATAAGCGCGCTTCTGTGCTTCAAGCACTGTATTACCTAAAGCTGTTACGCAAAGAACTCGACCACCATTGGTATAAACGCGTCCTTTTTCTAAACTGGTGCCAGCGTGAAATATTTTACAATCTTGAGTTGATTCTGTTGGTAAACCAAGAATGACATCTTGGGTATTATATTCACCAGGATAACCACCGGCGGCCAATACAACACCTAAGGCAGGTCTTGGATCCCATTTCGATTTGACGGTATCTAATTTACCATCCACAGCTGCAAGGCAAAGTTTCACTAAATCAGATTGCAGTCTCATCATAATAGGTTGCGTTTCAGGATCACCAAATCGACAATTAAATTCAATGACTTTAGGATTACCTTCTTTGTCAATCATTAACCCAGCATATAAAAAGCCAACATAAACATTACCTTCCTCAGCCATACCATTGATTGTCGGGTAAATAATTTGATCCATCACTCGCCTGAAAACTTCATCAGTAACAACAGGGGCTGGCGAATAAGCGCCCATACCACCAGTATTTAAACCAACATCACCATCACCAACACGTTTATGATCTTGGCTCGTTGCCATAGGTTCGACATTTTTACCATCAACCATGACAATAAAGCTGGCCTCTTCACCTTCTAAAAACTCTTCAATGACAACTCGGTGCCCAGCATCACCAAAGGCATTACCCGCTAACATATCGCGCACTGCATCTTCAGCTTCTTTTATAGTCATTGCAACAATCACCCCTTTACCTGCCGCTAGGCCATCGGCTTTAATAACAATTGGCGCGCCTTTTTGACGAATATATTCAATGGCCGGAGTAACTTCGGTAAAATTTTGATACTCTGCAGTAGGTATATGATGTCTGGCTAGAAAATCTTTAGTAAATGCTTTAGATCCTTCTAATTGTGCGGCAGATTTTGTCGGACCAAAAATTTTTAATCCTGCTTTTTGAAAGCTATCTACCACACCTATGACTAATGGGGCTTCAGGTCCGACAATGGTTAAATCGATTTGTTCTTGCTGTGCAAAATTTAACAATCCCCCAACGTCCGTTGCTTTAATGTTAATATTTTCTAAATTCGGTTCAAGCGCAGTACCTGCATTGCCGGGTGCAACAAAGACTTTTGAAACTAATGGTGATTGTGCGACTTTCCAAGCTAGAGCATGTTCACGCCCACCATTACCAATGACTAAAACTTTCATAAAAGATCCTTTAAATACTTCAACCTAAAAAGGAAGTTGAATTTTGAGTTCTAACTAAGCTAAATATAACAATCTGCTTATTTAATCAATTCAATATTCACTAAATTAATAATTATTAATGCCTAAAATGACGCATATGGGTAAAAATCATCGCAATATTATGTTCATCTGCTGCCTGTATAACTTCGTCGTCACGAATCGATCCTCCCGGCTGAATCACACAGGTGACGCCCACCGCTGCGGCTGCATCAACACCATCTCGAAATGGGAAAAAAGCATCAGAGGCAACAACGGAACCTGCAACTTGTAAATTTTCATCTTGTGCTTTAATTCCAGCAATTTTTGCTGAGTATACTCGACTCATTTGCCCCGCACCAATACCAATTGTCATATTATCCTTGGCATAAACTATCGCATTTGATTTAACAAATTTGGCCACTTTCCAACAAAACAGTGCATCTGAAAGTTCTTTAGCTGTTGGTTTTCGTTTAGTTACTACAGTCAATTGAGTTTCATCAACTGTGCCTAAATCACGCTCTTGCACCAAAAGTCCACCGTTTACTCGTTTAAAATCTAAGCTGGCTTTAGACGATGTTGATAATTTTCCGCATTCTAGTACACGCACATTTTTCTTAGTTTGCGTAATCGCTAACGCCTCTGGCGTCACAGATGGCGCAATAATGACTTCAACAAATTGTTTATCAACAATAGCTTGTGCTGTTTTAGCATCTAATGTTCGATTAAAAGCGATAATGCCACCAAATGCCGAAGTCGGATCAGTTTTAAATGCATTTAAATACGCGGTTAAGATATTATCACTTACAGCAACCCCGCAAGGATTAGCGTGTTTTACAATCACACAAGCTGGTTCAGCAAATGATTTTACACATTCAAGTGCTGCATCTGTATCTGCAATATTGTTATAAGAAAGTGCTTTACCTTGTAGTTGTTTAGCCGTTGCAATTGAAGACTCTTGAAGATCTTCTTCAATATAAAAAGCCGCTTTTTGATGGGCATTTTCGCCATAACGCATGTCTTGTTTCTTAATAAATTGCAGATTAAGGGTTCGAGAAAATTCACCAGAAGGTTTATCGGTTTCACCATAATAAGGTGGCACTAGTCTTCCAAAATAATTAGCAATCATGCCATCATATTTAGCGGTATGTTCAAAAGCTTTAATCGCCAAATTAAACCGGTATTCGAAAGTCAGTGAATTTTGCTGTTTATCGAGCATATCAATAATTGTCGCATAATCACCACAATCAACAACAATAGCCACATCTTTGTGATTTTTAGCAGCAGATCGCACCATAGTTGGTCCACCAATATCAATATTTTCAACCGCATCTTGCAAGGTACAATCGGCTTTAGCCACGGTTTGAGCAAAAGGATATAAGTTAACCACAACCATATCGATAGGTTCGATGTGATGATTTTGCATGATTTGATCATCTATGCCACGTCGACCTAAAATTCCACCATGAATTTTGGGGTGTAAGGTTTTAACTCGCCCATCCATCATTTCAGGAAAACCCGTATAGTCAGATACTTCAGTTACCGGTATTTGATTTTCGATTAGCAATTTAGCGGTACCACCAGTGGAAAGGAGTTCTATTTTTCTAGCTGATAGCGCTTTGGCAAATTCAATGATTCCGGTTTTGTCAGAAACGCTTAATAAAGCGCGACGGATAGGACGATACTGCTGCATGAAAGGCTCCGAAGTTGATATTCTACATCCAAGTCAGTGAAGTGGTTATTATATATAAAACAAGGGTAGATGTTTAGTACTAAGTTTCTAAAAAGCCATCAAAAATTGATGACCATAATATTTGAACTTGATCACATAACTGAGATTTTCCTGCCAATTACGACTTTGCTCACTTTATTTTTTTTATTTTTAGTAATAATGTTATGCGTAACTGTTATGCATAACATTATTATGGAAAGGGAGAAAAACATGCAATCTTTATTCGATTTAAAAGGCAAACGCGCTTTAATTACTGGTTCGGCTCAAGGTATTGGCAATTTATTAGCCAAAGGGTTAGGACAATATGGTGCCAGTATCATCATCAATGATATTACCGATGAAAGAGCAAAAAATGCTGCAACACAATTAGTCCAACAAGGTATTGATGCAGTCGGTATTGGTTTTGATGTGACGAACTCAAGTTCAGTTAAACAAGCAATTGAGCATATTGAACAAGACATCGGACCAATCGATATCTTAATCAATAATGCTGGTATTCAACGACGTCATCCATTTACAGAATTTCCTGAAGCGGATTGGGACGCCATTATCAATGTTAATCAAAAAGCGGTGTTTTTAGTATCACAGCAGGTTGCCAAACATATGATTACTCGCAAGCAAGGCAAAATTATTCATATTTGTTCAATGCAAAGCGAATTAGGGCGCGACACAATTACGCCTTATGCTGCATCGAAAGGTGCGGTAAAAATGCTGGTAAAAGGTATGTGTGTTGAGCTTGCTCGTTACAACATACAAGTTAATGGTATTGGTCCAGGCTACTTTGATACTGAAATGTGTAAAGCATTAGTTGAAAATGCAGAATTCACCAAATGGCTATGCCAACGAACACCTGCTGCCCGCTGGGGAAAACCTGAAGAGCTTATTGGTTCAGCAGTATTTTTATCGTCAGCAGCATCGAACTTTGTCAACGGACATATTCTTTATGTGGATGGCGGTATGTTATCTGCGGTGTGATGTTTTTTACGGTGAGATCGTTATCAAATCACTTTTTTATCAATTTAATGCGTGTATTTGGTTTCGATATCTCCTTACCTACTGAACAATTTGCTTTATTATTAAATCACGAGAACCAATATGAATATCACTAATAAACTAGCCCCCTCTCGTTGGTGGCGATTGATGCCTATTATTTTTATTACCTATAGTTTAGCTTACTTAGATCGAGCCAATTATGGTTTTGCCGCAGCCGCCGGTATTAATAATGATCTTGGTATCACTAAAAGTACCTCATCACTGATTGGTGCCCTCTTTTTTTTAGGTTATTTTTTCTTTCAAGTCCCCGGTTCAATTTATGCAGTTAAACGTAGTGTACGGAAATTGATTTTTATTTGCCTAATTTTATGGGGAGGTTGTGCTGCATTAACCGGTATGGTTACTAATATTGCATCTTTAATGATCATCCGATTTGTTTTAGGTATTGTTGAAGCTGCCGTTATGCCTTCTATGTTAATCTACATTAGTACTTGGTTTACTAAAGCTGAGCGTTCAAAAGCCAATACGTTTTTAATATTAGGTAATCCGGTTACTGTGCTTTGGATGTCAATTGTATCAGCTCACTTAATCGATCTTTATGGTTGGCGTGAAATGTTTATTATTGAAGGACTTCCTGCCGTCCTTTGGGCGCTAATTTGGTGGATAGTCGTCCGAGATAAACCTTCACAAGTAAACTGGTTAACCGATCAAGAAAAAGCAGATTTTAAAGCGGTGATGGACAAAGAACAACAAAATATTAAACCTATGCGCAATTATGGCGAGGCTTTACGTTCTGGAAATGTCATTAAGCTTTGTGCTGTACACGCGCTATGGAGCATTGGTGTTTACGGTTTTATGATGTGGATGCCATCAATTATTAAATCTGCCGGTAATGTCGATATTGTCTCTGTTGGTTGGCTTTCAGCCATTCCATATCTTGTTGCAATTACAATGATGTTAATTGTCTCTTATTATTCAGATAAATTGCAAAACCGAAAACTTTTTGTTTGGCCTTTATTATTAATTGCAACGATCGCTTTTTTTACCGCTTATATATTAGGAAGTGAACAATTTTGGATCTGCTTTATATTATTATCAATTGCTGCTGGGTGTATGTACGCACCTTATGGTCCTTTTTTTGCATTAATCCCTGAATTATTACCAAGTAATGTGTCAGGGGTTTCTATAGGTTTAATTAACAGTTTCGGCGCACTTGGTGCATTTATTGGCGCTTGGCTTGTTGGCGTGATAAACGCAGCAACTGGCAGTGCTGGAGCCTCATATGTTTTTATGGGAGCTGCATTGATTTTATCAGTAATATTAATGGCGAGTGTGAAAGCTTCTAAACAGTAGTTATCCATTAAAAAATAAGAAGATAATAGTAACGATTATCTTCTTATTTAGTACAGCAATAATGGGATTTATTTTTTATTTTTATTTTTACTGGTAAAATGGCTAAATTCAACTGGCTTGTTTACCTATAAAAATAAAGGGTTATGAAAGATAAACGCATTAGTTTACAAGATATCGCAGATTTGACCGGCGTGACTAAAATGACTATTAGTCGCTATTTGAGAAATCCAGAACAAGTCTCTGAAAAAAACAAAGAAAAAATAGCAAAAGTTTTAAAAGAAATTAATTACATTCCTAATCTTGCACCGCAAATCATGTTAGGCTCACGCAGTAGATGTATTGGTATTGTTATTCCTTCATTTAAAAATCACATATTTTTAGAAGTGTTAGCAGGAATTGAGTCTGTTACCTCAAAGCACCATTATCAAACCATTATTACCAATTATAATTATGATAAAAAAGTCGAAGAAGAAAAAATTATCAATTTGCTATCCTATAATATTGATGCCTTGGTACTAATGGAAAAAAACCATACTAAAACAACTTTGCAGTACTTAAAAACGGCCAATATTCCTGTTGTTGAATTGATGGATGTGACTCAGCAATTTTTTGATATCCAAGTTGGGTTTGATAACGAACAAGCCGCCTTTGATATGACAATGCAAATGTTAGCTTCAGGCAAAAAAAATATTATCTACTTTAATTCTATCGCAAGTGCCCGTGATAGCCAACGCTACAATGGTTATCAACGCGCCATGAAACAATCAGGATTGATGGCGAAGCAGATTATTCCTGATGCAATATCATCAATTAATTTAGGTAAAAGTTTGTTTAACCAAGCTATCGAACAATATCCCGACCTTGATGGAATATTTTGTACTAATGATGATATGGCAA
The DNA here is from genome assembly GCF_001690235.1 of Gilliamella sp. wkB292. Classification (NCBI taxonomy): domain Bacteria; kingdom Pseudomonadati; phylum Pseudomonadota; class Gammaproteobacteria; order Orbales; family Orbaceae; genus Gilliamella; species Gilliamella sp. wkB292. The sequence continues at coordinate 7,762 of NZ_LZGO01000027.1, read as the reverse complement.
TTGGTGTGTTACTTGAATGTCAAAATTATAATATTGCAGTGCCTGAACAAATTGCTATTGCAGGCTTTCATGGTTTAGAAATCGGTCGCGCTAATCAACAAAAAATAGCAACCGTTATCACACCCCGTTTTGAAATTGGAAAAGTTGCAATTGAGCTTTTATTAAAAAGGTTAGATGGAGAACAAGTCAAAAACAGTACTTGTTTAGCGTATAAAATAGAGAAAGGACAAACAATATAAAAATCAGTTAAATAAATTAAGTAATCAAACAACAAAAATAGTTTAATTACTTAATTTGAAGTGATGATAATTAATCATCACTATAACCTAAGCTTCGCAGTGCCCGTTCATCATCAGCCCAACCCGCTTTGACTTTTACCCATAGCTCTAAATGAACTTTGTTATCGAAGAAGGACTGCATATCTTTGCGCGCTTCAATGCCAATTTTTTTAATTTTTTCGCCTTTATTACCAATAACCATTTTCTTTTGGCCATCTCGTTCCACTAAAATTAAACCATTGATACGATACATACCGTTGCGTTCATCAACTTTAAATTGCTCAATTTCAACAGTAACAGAGTAAGGTAACTCATCACCTAAGAAGCGCATTAATTTTTCACGAATAATTTCTGATGCCATAAATCGTTGAGAACGATCAGTAATATAGTCTTCAGGAAAATGGTGTTCACCTTCAGGCAGGTGTTTTTTGACAATACTTTTAATAATGTCAATACCTTCCCCTTTTTCAGCACTAATAGGCACCACATCGAGAAAATCAAGTTTTTGACTGATTGCTTGAATATGGGGTAAAAGTTGCGTTTTATCCATAACATTGTCAATTTTATTAATGACAAGTAAAACCGGACATTTACACCCTTTTAACTTATTAGCAACCATCTCATCGTCATCATTCCAATGCGTACCTTCAACGACAAAAATAACTAATTCAACATCACCTATTGAGCTACTTGCTGCGCGATTCATTAAGCGATTAATTGCGCGTTTTTCTTCTATGTGTAGTCCTGGTGTATCAATGTAAATAACTTGATCATTGCCTTGCGTATCAATGCCAATAATTCGATGGCGTGTAGTTTGCGCTTTGCGCGAAGTAATTGAGACTTTTTGACCAAGTAATTGATTTAATAAAGTTGATTTACCTACATTTGGTCGGCCAACAATGGCAACAAAACCACAATGTGCTATCGTTTCTGTCATTTTATACCTAATTGATTGAGTGCTTGTTGTGCTGCGGATTGTTCAGCCTTACGTCGACTTAAACCACGCCCTAAATATTGATTTTCATCGTTTTCAATTTTACACTGAATTAAAAACTCTTGTTCATGATTGTCACCAGTCACTTCAAGTATTAAATAACATGGTCTTTCATGATGAATACCTTGTAAATATTCTTGCAAACGCGTTTTAGCATCTTTTTGTTTAATGCCTGGTTTAATTTCAGTTAAACGAGTTTGGTACCAGGCCAAAATTAATTGACGTATATTTTCAATATTGCTATCTAAATAAATTGCACCAATTATGGCTTCTACAGCATCAGAAATGATGGATTCGCGGCGAAATCCACCGCTTTTTAATTCACCTTGTCCTAAAATAAGATGATCACCTAACTTAAAGTCTTTACCAATTTCCGCTAATGTTTGACCACAGACTAAACTTGCTCGCATTTGACTTAAATCACCTTCGTCTTGTTTGATAAATCGGTGATAAAGCTCATCAGCAATAACAAAACTTAAAATAGAATCACCAAGAAACTCTAAACGTTCATTATGTAATTTATTAGCACTACGATGAGTAAGTGCTAATTCAAGTAAAGATAAATCGTTAAATTGGTAACCAATTGATTGTTGTATTTGACTAAATTTTTTCATCATCATTATTATTAATGTATACCACCAATCCGGCTGAATCTTATACCGGTAGGCCATTCATTAGGTTGTTTTTCAAAACTAATCCAAATTGCGGTTGCTCGTCCAACAAAGTTTTCTTCGGGTACAAAACCAAAGTAACGGCTATCACCACTGTTATCACGGTTATCACCCATCATAAAATAGTGTCCTTGAGGGACAACCCATGTCGCAATAGGTTGACCATCTTGATGGTAAAAATAATTTGGATCTTCTTGTGAACCTTGCGTTGTTAAAATATCGTGAGGTTGCTCGCCCAACGTTTCTTGTTGTATTTTCATATCAAGTGATACCACCGATCGTGAATTGACAATATCTTGCTTAGCATATTGTTCTAGCGTATAAAAATTCGGGTTGGCTTTCATTTCTCTGTGCACTTCTTTCCAATCGCTAGGTTTTGGTTCAGTGTAATGTAAATCTAACGGCTGAGCTTTTTGTCCAACACAATTGGAATCACTTGTTTGACAAGCAGGATAAATAAATATTTTTTTGTCATTGACTGAATAGACAATTTTATCACCAGGCAAACCCACAACACGTTTAATTAAATCCATTTGTGGAACATTTGGATGTTTAAATACCGCTACATCACCTCGCTTTGGGTGGCCAGTTGGAATCAATACTGTATTTGTGATGGGATCTCTAAGTCCATAGGAGTACTTTTGGACTGCAATAAAATCGCCGACCAGTAAAGTTTGCATCATTGAACCAGACGGTATTTGGAAAGGTTCAAATAAAAATGAACGAATCACAAATACAATAAATAAAACTGGAAAAAATGAGGATAACGTTTCTATCCAGCCATTTGGTTTTCCAACTTCAGCAAGTATTTTGCCATCAACTTCACCATTGCATTGTTGACGAACTTCTTCAACTTTTCTTTGTCTAGCTGGTTTCCATTTAAATTTTTCTAAAAACCAAAAGATTCCAGTTATAAATGTTGCTAACGTTAATATGATGGCAAATATTCCAGCCATTTTTTTACCTCTTCAACTAATTAATCTTTTCCTACATGCAAAATAGCTAAAAATGCTTCTTGCGGTAGTTCTACGTTACCTACCTGCTTCATGCGTTTTTTACCTTCTTTTTGCTTCTGTAAAAGTTTCTTCTTACGGCTTACATCACCGCCATAACATTTGGCTAATACGTTTTTGCGTAACTGTTTGACTGTTGATCGAGCAATAACATGATTACCTATAGCTGCCTGAATAGCAATATCAAATTGCTGACGAGGAATAAGATCTTTCATCTTTTCAACTAATTCACGCCCGCGATAAGGTGCATTATCTTTATGTGTAATCAGCGCTAACGCATCAACTCGCTCACCATTAATCAGTACATCTAGTCTGACCATATCAGCAACCTGAAAACGTTTAAAACTATAATCTAATGATGCATAACCACGCGAAGTTGATTTCAATTTATCAAAGAAATCTAATACAACTTCAGTCATTGGGATTTCATAAGTCAATGCAACTTGATTACCATGGTAAACCATATTAGTTTGTACACCACGCTTTTCTACACATAAGGTAATAACATTTCCTAAGTAAGTTTGCGGCACTAAAATATTACATTCAGCAATCGGTTCACGAAGTTCTTGAATATTATTTACCGCTGGTAGCTTAGCTGGGCTATCAACATAGACAATTTCATTTGATGTGGTTAAAACTTCATAAACAACAGTTGGCGCAGTCGTAATTAAATCAAGGTTGTACTCGCGCTCTAAGCGTTCTTGAATGATTTCCATGTGTAATAACCCAAGGAAACCACAACGAAAACCAAATCCTAAGGCACCTGAATTTTCTGGCTCATAAAATAATGACGCATCATTTAAGCTTAATTTACCTAATGCATCACGAAATGCTTCGTAATCGTCAGAACTTGTCGGGAATAAACCAGCATAAACTTGTGGTTTTACTTTTTTAAACCCAGGTAATGGTTTATCCGCTGGAGCCCTGGCTGAGGTTAAGGTATCACCAACAGGGGCACCTAAAATATCTTTAATTGCACAAACAACCCAGCCAACCTCACCACAGTTTAGTGAATCTTTATCAACCTGTTTCGGTGTAAAAATACCAAGGCGATCGACATTATATGTCATGCCAGTACTCATCACTTTGATTTTATCACCTTTGTGCAGTTCGCCATTTTTAATACGAATTAACGACACTACACCTAAATAGTTATCAAACCATGAGTCAATAATTAATGCTTGCAATGGCGCATTAGAATCACCTTCAGGAGGGGGAATATCTTTTACTAATTGTTCAAGTACATCAACAACACCTACCCCGGTTTTGGCTGAACATCGAACAGCATTACTTGCATCAATACCAACAATATCTTCAATTTCAGCGGCAACGCGCTCTGGTTCTGCTGCTGGCAAATCAATTTTATTCAGTACCGGAACAACTTCCAGATTCATGTCTAAAGCCGTATAACAGTTAGCAAGAGTTTGTGCTTCTACCCCTTGACCTGCATCGACAACCAACAATGCACCTTCGCAGGCGGCTAGCGAACGAGAAACCTCATACGAAAAGTCAACATGTCCAGGTGTATCGATAAAATTAAGCTGATAGGTTTGACCATCTTTAGCATGATAATCTAATGTCACACTTTGTGCTTTAATTGTGATACCTCGTTCACGCTCAAGATCCATCGAATCCAAAACTTGTGCTGCCATTTCTCGATCAGAAAGACCACCACAAATTTGAATAATACGATCTGAAAGTGTCGATTTACCATGATCAATATGAGCAATAATTGAAAAATTGCGGATATTTTTATTCATATCAATAAATTATAGTTTATATTTTAGTTATATACTGTTGATTATCCAATAATGGTTTTGACAAATAATAGAGCAATTAGATAATCACGGAAAATAGAAAAGCAACATTCTACACATTAATAGCCACTAAGCATAGTCTTATCGAAAGGTTTGCAGCTATTTCTCAACAATATTTTGAGCAATTCGTTCAATGGTAGTTTTAGGCAAGTTACCAATAATAATAATATTTTTGTTACCAATATTTGTTGAAAAAATTGTACGTCCACCTTGTTGGATAAGCTGGTTTGATTGATTTGATAAATCAGAAGAAACATTTACTGTGAACGAAAATACGCCATCCGAAAAAAGTTTCGTTGCAATATCAGAATTGTAAAAATTGACATTATAAGCAGCAACTTCTTTAAATCCTTTTGGTAACCAAGCTAATCGCCATGCATCTAACATATTGTTCTGTTTTTCAATAGACAATAAGATAGGATAAGTACGGCTATCGATATAATCTTTCATTTTTTTCTGATCAAAGTCTTCATCGATATCTACTACTTTGAGTTGATTGATAATCTCACCATCTTGATCAAGTAAATCGATTCGTATCGGTAAAAAATTCTTGTCATCTATCCAAATAATATAGCTATAGCGATCTTTATCTTTAGCAATCATTTTTATTAGCTGAACACTGCGATTGGCCGTTCTAGTTTTACCTAACTTCACAAATTCGTATACATCAGTAAGCTTAGTAAAATCATTATAAATTACATCAGGGAATGCTTCGGTTATACGAGGGCTGGTAATAGAAAAAGATGCACTATCAGGTTGAAAATAACTGGTAATATTATTGTGTAAAATAATCTCTTTTGCAGGACCTTCAAGATAAAGCAATTGCGCTTTGACCTCCTCTTTTTGTAAAGCCCCTAAATGGCTATATTCAAAGGTAGTGACATACTGATCTTTATCTTGTGAGAGGAAATGGATTTGATAACTATTTGTTTGGACAGATTTGCTCATTTTATTTAACAAATTTACTGCTTTATCGTTATCAGCAGCAAAAACAGATAATGCAAACAACATAAAAAACAGAGTAATAATAATCATTATACTCTGTTTGATTTTGCACTTAGTTAAATAGAATGAAAAATTCATATAAAATTAATACGCATTGAGCCTTTTTTGCAATTCATAATCTTGGACCAACAATCGAATTTTATCATACTGTCTTTTTTCAATTAATTGTTGATCATTGTGCTGTTGTATACCACCAACTGGCGCGACATTTACCCCAATGGGTACAGTATTTAGGACAGGCGAACCATTTGAATCATCAGATTGCCCTTGGTGATATTGAACGCCTGCAATAATCGCTAAGGTCACACAGGCTGCTAGTCCAACCTGACTTACTTTACCTAAGCAATCTTTAACTCGAATCCAAATAAGATTTTTCGCATTTGGAATATCAACGTTATTTTGATCAGGTTGATTTGGTAGAGGTGAATATAAATTATCAGCAGCGATTGCTTTTGCGACTTGATTTGAAATATCCAACGTTAATGAACTATCGTGCAATTCACCACGCATTGCAGATCTTACAATGTGATAACGATGCCAACATGCTTGTAAACTTTCATCTTTTGATACAGCATCAATGAAGTGATCATCGTTTAACTCGTCATCCATGAGTAATGAAAGTTGCTCTTTTTGTTCTATTTGCATAATAGATACCTTAAATTTATCACTGCTTATTATTAATTCATTTCAACCATTTAATAATGGTTTGATCTTTTCATCAATAATATCACGCGCTCTAAAAATACGTGATCTCACTGTTCCTACTGGTGTATCCATAATTTCAGCAATTTCCTCATAACTTAAACCGTCTATTTCGCGCAGAGTAATAGCCGTTCTTAAATCATCAGGCAAAGCTTCAATAGCTTCAAATACAACTTTTTCAACCTCTTTTGACAGGACTAAACTTTCTGGATTGTCCAGATCTCTTAAAGAATCTGCACCTTCATATCCTTCAGCTTCACTTGCATCGATATCCGAAGATGGAGGACGTCGCCCTTGAGAAATTAAATAATTTTTTGCTGTATTAACCGCTATTCGATACAACCACGTATAAAATATACTTTCACCTTTAAATAGACTTAACGATCGATAAGCCTTAATAAAAGTTTCTTGCACAACATCAGGTATTTCAGAAGCCAAAACATAGCGAGAAACCAAATGAGCGAGCTTATTTTGATAACGTAGTACAAGCAAATTGAACGCATTTTTATCTCCGTTTAATACACGATCAACTAATACTTGGTCTGTTACTTTCTCCCCCATTAAAGGCCATTCCTCATTATGTTAATAACTGCTATGTGGCCCAAAATTGCGCTTACAAACAGTTAGATTCTTAAATTTTAAAAAAGTTCCCACATTTTAATAGAAATTTTAAAAATTTACCTATTAAAATTACTTTTTTACTCTTTCTTATACTAAAACGTAATGTATATCTCAATTTTTTTTACATTAATTTTTAATTGGGATCAATTAATTTAATAAAAAGATCTCACGATCCCCATTTTCGTTATAGGTAATTTGATAAAATTGCGGAAGGTTAAAATTAACAGAGCTGCTTGTAGTAAAAGTAAAGCGATCATCAGATAAAACATAAAAATCGTTGATTGCTTTGACCATATTTTCTTTATTACCATTACAATTGCGATAGATCTCGATCTGATTATGTTCATTTAAAATATACAGATCAAAACCTGTTTGGGTATCTTCAAAGAAGAATTGTATGATGCCTTGATAAGCTACACTGTCAATTTCTTTTGGGAGTTCATTGGTTTCATCTAGAATGTTTAAAGGTCTACCTTGAACTTTGTTATTCGATACTGCACCATAAAAGTCGATAGCATTTTCAAACTGATGGAATGAAACACCTAAACGTTCAAAGAATAAATACCAAGATGCCCCATCAATTCTTAATGGTTTAACTTGAGTCGAATTATTGATAGTGGTTGTTAAACGTAATTCGACACAATCATCCATTAATTTTTTG
>NZ_LZGO01000026.1:0-736 GCF_001690235.1 Gilliamella sp. wkB292 | reverse complement strand
CAGAAGCATTATCAAATTCAAATAAAGTTGCTATTCCATTTAACTGTGTGCTTTTTGCTTCAATTAAAAAACAACCTTCCCCTTGTAAATCTAAATTGTAACCATGATTCTCATGATAATCTCGCATTTCATCGTTTTTATAACAAAATAGAAACTCTTCATCTCTAAAACTACTTTGTTCATATTTATAATTAATAGATGATAATTTTTTAATTAATGAAAACCATACATCATCGACGGATTTATCGGTATAAAATCCATACATATTACCAGTCCATTCCATATTTTCCCCCTCAAACTTACTCACAATAGTAAATTCTTGTTAATATCGCTTTGAAGTTTATTTTTTTATCTCAGTAAAATGTTTTCTATGTATCGTCTTAAAAAAACATTTTGTCGTTTAACTATTTTAGCCTTAGCGCTATCAACTTTAAATAAAATAGAGTGTTATTCTTTTATTTGATGCCCGATGATGTTTTACGATATATCGGTCTAAGGCATCATAGGCGTTCGGTAAGTTTAATTTTTTAATGGGAGATTTCGGTTAAACAGCTGATGCTGTTTTATATGCTAAGTAAGGTAAATAACAGCTTAAGTTTTATTCACTCTTGTGTCACCATTCATCTATATCTTTTTCATCTACATCTTTTAACCATTTTTGATATTTTTCTGGGTCTTTGGCTATCAATGTTTTTAATTTTTCAAACACTTCTTTTACCCCTGAAGGATCCACTTT
>NZ_LZGO01000025.1:0-28985 GCF_001690235.1 Gilliamella sp. wkB292 | reverse complement strand
CTCTAAACTTATTTCTATAATTATTGATTTAATTATATTCAATATTATTACAAGCAATTACTATGCCAGTAGTTCTTAACATCTTTATAAAATTAGATAAATATAATTACTGTTTTTAAAGTAAAAAACTAATAAAAAATAATTATAATGTTTTATTAACAGACAATAATTGATTTATAGTGTTCAAAAAGATGACTAGTTTTGCACCAAAATGAGAAAAAATCATGCCATCAAATAGTGCAAACAAATTAAAGCAACCTTACTAAAAATAACATTTTATGTAAAGATGTTTAAGGTAATATAGACATTTAAGTATAAAAAGTAACATAATTTTGTCTATTTTATATCAATATGGAAAGACAAACACTATGCTATTTGTCGATATTTACTCGCTCGTACGATATAAAAAATGCCTATTTTTACCACATTCTATTGATTAAAGTGTTTTAAAAAGTCGATTTGCGCGAACATTGATATAATTTAGCATTAAGCAATCAATGATCTAGTGAGCATTGATCATGTTTAAATGTAAAGATTTTCTCAACACGTTCAAATATTTTTACTGTCGAAAGACACATTCAATGCCGTTTACTTACTCAATTTATTATCATCATAAAATAACGACGAAATAAGCAATAAATCTTGGTAAATAAGGTACGCAAAAGGCATTGCTTACAATACCAGCTGATTTATGTTATATTTCGTACATTTTTTATCTAAATACGAATCGCGAATGGATATTAAGCTGGGCAAAAATGATAAACGTTATATTGAAGGAACAGATGATGTTTATAACATCATGAAAAACGTATTACTACGTGATAACAAAATAGATCAAGAAAAAGAACATTTCTGGATTATCGGTTTAAATGCTGCTGGCTATATTGTACATATTGAGCTTATCGCTTTAGGCGCATACAAATCAGTCAATATCGAAACAATGAATGTCTTTCGAGTGGCTGTAATGAAAAATGCATCACGTGTAATTGCGGTACACAATCACCCTTCAGGACGCTTAGCCCCATCTGTGTGTAATAAAGATATGACCGATCGCCTAATTCAAGTTGGACGAATTCTTAACATCGAACTGGTTGATCATCTAATTATATCAACCAAAACTTATGTTAGTTTCAAAGCGATTGGATTAATGGACGAACTTGAAAAAAGTTTAAAATATGTCCCTGCTTATCAAATTATGGAACAAATCCGCAAAGAAGAAAAAGCCATAGCAAAAGAGAAGTTAGCATGTGAAAAACATAAAGCAAAATCAGAAAAAGATAGACGGGAAAAATTAGAAATCATCATGGTTACCACCTTATTAGAAAAAGGCATGGATAAGCAAGCTATCGCTAAAATAATGGGAATTACACTTAAACAAATAGAAAAATTATTAAATAAAAAACAATGAACTTCATTAACAATCTAATTTTTAATGCTAACACACTGATTAAATATCATAACTGAAAAATTAAAAACAATTTATCTAAGTCAGGTAAATAAGTAAGCTAATATAGCTAAATTCAATAATTCATAATCAAAAAATTCGCAGTAACTATGAATAATCAGTTTTAACTATAACTTTATCTATAACACTATTTATCTCCCCCCCTAGTTTATAAAAACTATTATATTGTCAGTCATTAAAACATCAGCTAAATTTTGGTGAAAAATCTATCATCTCAAGCCATGCAACGCTAAACAGATAATTCAATGGTGATCATAAAGTTATTGCGATATAATTCGGACCAGATTTGATATATATTTGATTAAAAATACTTTTAAGGATAGGGATATGTCTAATGATATCGTGTCTTATGTAGATAGAGCAATACAATTACTTAATAAAATCGGTATAACAATTAAACCTCAAGCCGATGTACCTATTTTAAAATTATTGGACAATGTAGCTGAAATTGATAAAAATCGTATTCTTGCTATTGCTCGAACATTGCAACAACAAAGTGCATTCAATGAAGTGGTAAGGAAGCAAATAGATGCCATGGACGTTTCACAACGTTACACTAAAATTGTTAATCACTTTGATAGTATCCGCACTGATATGGAAAAGATGCTGGATTGGTTGGATGATGGCAAATTAGACCTACTTGAAAGAATCAAAATGGGGTGGATGAGCTTTAAACGGGGGTCAATTCCCGATCGCTTTGATCTAATAAGAAAAACTTATTTGGAAGTATCAAAAGAAACCGGCAACCAAGTAGAACGAGAACATGTTATTTTAAATGCTTACCAAGATTTTCGTTTTGGTCTAAAACAAGCACAAATTACTGCCGAAGAAGTTTTAGTCACTGCAACTTCACGCCTAAATGAATGTAAAGAAAAATTATCTAACGCTATGGCGGAAGTTGATAACTATCAATCAGATAATCACCTTGAGCTAGCACGATTAGAACTCGTTAGAGACGAAACGTTACGCAATGTGCAACAGGAAGACAGGCGTTACCAAATTATTTTAGATATTACCAATAACTTAACCGTCTCATATAACGCAGCCGAAGCAGTATATGCTCGATTACAACAAACTAACTCGGTCAAAGAACGTGTTTATCAACAAAGTGTTAGTTTTTTTTCAACCAATGAAATTGTATTCACCGCATTAAGTGCATCAATCACTTCATTAACTGGCTTAAGTGAAAGCACAAAAACTCTAGAATCAATGAAAGATGGTATCAATAAAGGAATTGAAAGTATCGCCAAACAAAGTGGTAAACAGTTAAAAGAAGGTTTAAAAGCAGGCTATGGCTCAACAATCAAAGCCGAGTCATTACGATCGTTGATTGAATCTATTGTTAATTATCAAGAATCAAGCCATCAGTTAATTAATGAACTAAGAAATGAATCGATTAATAATGCTAAAGAGATTGATCGCATTGTTGAAGATGGTAAACAGCGTTTTAATAATATCATCTTAAAGGTTAATGCTTAATGCGAGAAGTCAAGCTTAGTGATCAACTAGGGGCAATGGCAATTATTGATGAGCTTTACCAAAATCAACAATTATTGCTCGAGCACCTAGATCGTGAAACATTACACAACAATTTAAAACAAAGTATCGAGGATTACTATCAAACGCAAAACCTAGCAATTGATGATAAAACTATTGAAAAAGGGATTAATCTTTGGTTTGATAAGCGATTACGATTCAATGCGCCCAAGCGATCATGGTTGCAACGTTTTCTTGTTGCTTGTTACCTCAAACGCACTCGCTTATTTACCATTGTTGGTATAATCATCCTCTTATTAATATTAATTATTTCCTCTCGTTTAGTTCAAACAGAAAAACTAAAAAATAATATTTTTATTACCTATAATCATATTTTAGCTTCGCAACAATCATTAAATGATCTAAATAATCAGTTTGATGAACTTAATAAATATCAGATTATTTTTGCACAAACACCTGCTAAACATTTAAAAGATTCGATTGCTAACTTGCTCAATAAACAAATCGCACTATCTATTGATAAACCTGAAATTGAAAAATCTTTTGTCTTCCAAAAAGAGGAAGATACATTAGAAAAATTACAACAAACTAATGACCAAATCAGTCAGAAATTATCCGAAATTTCAACACTAATAACACAGTTAAGGATACTACTTGAACAAGACAAAAAATTAGCAAAATTAATTCATAACAAAGAGTTTATAAAAGCAACTAAGCAATATCCCGTTCTACAAATCGCAGCTGATAAGGTTATTGACGCGCTTAATCAGGGGCAAAAAGACATCGATATCAATCATATCGAAACATTATACAACTCAGTTGATCGAGCAGAGGCTTTAAAAATTAAAATTGATGCTGACAATAAACAACTGCAAGCGCTAAACGTACCGATTAAAGATATGGCACCGGTTACTACACTACAAAATGAAATAAAAGCAAATTTAACAAATCTTAATTTTGAACATGTAGAGTTATATCACCAAATGATGAGTTACTTCATTAAACTAGCACAAACACCATTGACTCTGACAATTATCGATAATCCAGATTCCAAATCAGGCATTGAGCGTACTCATAAAAATACCAATGGTAAGTCTTGGTATTTAATTGTCAAACCTATGACACCAACTGGCATAAATATACCAATATTGGTACAAAGTATCGAAACGGGTGATATACAATTAGCCAGTATTTTTGGTCAACAAGTTACTCAACAAGCATTTAACAGTGTTAAAGCAGATAAATCAGCAGATGGACATATTGATAATAATAAGCTTTGTGATAAACCAGTAGGTCGATTATCTTTTAATTGTCCAAGTAGCGTTAAATCGGGCAGAATTTTGGAGTGGTAAAACATGTTGGGGAAAGCAGTAAAAAACCGAATTGAAGAAAAAACACAAGGTGCAAAAGCATCGTTAGATGATGCTTATAAAAAGCTTCATGATGCACAACAAAAAATCTTAAGTTTACAAAATAATAAAGTAAAGTTGTATCAACAAATAGCCCGTATTTTCTTATTAGAATCACCCAAGACAACCAACAAACAAATACAAATATTGGTAGATGAACTACAAGAGGTATTTTGTCATTTAAACAAACGCACAGACGAATTAGAACAAATCAGTGTTAATTATCAACAAAAAGTAAATAGCTTACAGGAACAACTTGATGAAAAAATGACAAAAAAAATCTTTCAGTTGGAAAATAACCCTGATTATGTATCGCTTTTTACTATTTTCAAAAAAGCGGAAGAACGTTTAAATAAAGAAAGTAAAAACTATCAGCTATCACTCGATGAGTTTACTCAAAAAATTGAAGAATACAAACAAAACCGCTGTTACAACTACCTAATTGAAAGAAATTTTGGAAAAGATAGCTATAAAGGTTTTTGGATCTTTCGTCATTTAGATGCCTGGGTAGCAAGATTTATTAACTTTGCGGAAAATCATAAGAATCAAAAAACGCTTGAAGCATTAATCAAAGAGTCTCAGCAACGTTATGAAACAATAAAGACAGCTCATCGACTAGCATCAGAAAAAAAAGAAAAAATAGAACATGATATCGAAGAAAGCTTAGGCTTACCTCAATTGAGAAATGATCTTAACCAAACTAACTTAATTTTAGAAAACTACAAAAAACAAAAATCGCTAACAGATAAAACCTTAAATGACAGTCTATCCGGACATAGTAAACAATTTAACGAGATATCCAGCAAGCTAGCTAAGTTATTACAGCAACAATCAATAAACGAGGTAGTACAATTAACGTTGCAAAGCAATAGTTTAGAAGATGATAAAGTAATACAACAAATTCCGATTTTAGATAGAAAAATACAACAAGTAGAGCAAAGTTTACCCACAATAAAACACACTGTTGAAGCACTAGAATATACTTATATGCGTTTTGAACAAACGCTATCTATTTTTATACAAAATGACATCCCTAGTTCTTATTATGAATATAACATTTCATCATCTAAACTTGATGAGTTACTTAACAATTTACTAAACAAAGATATTTTTCCTGAAACAATAGTCCATGTGCTCATTTCATGCCGAAGCCAAGCTAATAGTAATAAAACCATTAATTGGTCTTCATCCAATAGCACCAGCATGTTCTCTACAACAAGTTCACCAAAACAAACTTCATGGAATTCTTCATCGAGGTCATCATCTACTAGCAGCAATAGTTCTTCAAAAGCGTCCAGTTCATCTTCTGGCGGTAGTGGTTTTTCATCCAGTTCATCAACAGGTGGTGGAGGTTTTAAAACAACAGATAGTTTTTAATCTTTTTAACCGGAATTCACGCTATGTGGAAAAATATTATTATCTCTTTTTGCATAAACGCTATTCCATTTTCAACATGATGCCAAACGAGAACAAAAGGTTTAGCATCATGCTTGAGCTTTCGTCAATAATGCATGATGGTAATGATTTTCCATTATATCTTTTAAATTATCAATTTGATCTATAGTATAAGATGAAAAAACTAAACAATATAGAAGATAAACCATCTTCATTTATCTAATTCATAGAGTGTCATCTTTAATTCCCATTCTATTGATATTATTACCGTACAATATTAATTTCATTTATGAAAAAAAAGCAAAAAGCTACGATTAAAATACTTAAAGGCTTATTAAATAACATAGCATTAATAGACGAAAAATTTGATTATTTAAGTTATCAGTGTCTGAACATTTGTAAAAATGTTACTGCTTATGAAGTTTATAAGATGATGACGTCCTACCAGCCAAAATGGTTGGACAGACTATTTAGAATTAGGGATTTTTTAGGAAAAAGAGTCGGAATCAGACCCATAAATGGATTTGGTGATCTGGGAGACAAGGAACCTGATATAGGCAGTAAAGTACATTTTTTCACAATTATCGAGAAAAAAAGAGATACACTAACATTAGTTGTAAGGGATTTTCATCTCGATGTTTGTGTATCTATTCGTATTATTGAAACTAATGATTTTAAGGAAAAAGTGTATATCATTACTTCAGTTAAGAATCATAATTTTTGGGGAAAACTGTATATGTTACCCGTTTCTATTATCCACCCCTATATTGTTAATAAATTACTCAAAAATATAAATTCCTAAAAAAGATACTAAACATGTAGAGGATTATAAGCGCTAAAAATGCAAGCTACTTATTGGGTAGGTAAACAAATAATGAGTATGTTAACTTAAGTTGCACTATAAAATGTGTGCGATTGATCATGATGGAGCTCATTAAACTCATACCAACACTGTAGCTTCAGGACCTATACCAGGCATAATGAAAAATGATACTGTTGATTTTTATGACTTTGTACATTTTAGTACTACATTATGAATTGGAGCGGGAAACGAGGTTCGAACTCGCGACCTCAACCTTGGCAAGGTTGCGCTCTACCAACTGAGCTATTCCCGCATATTTGAAGACTTCTAAAGAAGTGGTGAGCATTATACAAAAATTTTTGTATCTGACAACCACTTTTTTCTTTATTTTTTTTGTTTCCAGCTAAGTGATTCAAAAACACCAAAAATAAAAAGACGAAGTGCTTTATATTTGTCCTGCTCTTTTTCTTGGTTTGTCATCGTTGATTGTAACATCCACGCTTGTAAACCATGGGTTATAGCAAAAGCGATTAATCCAACATAGGCTACAATGTTTGCCGGTCTTGGATAAGGGTGGATAAGATTAAATAAAAAAAACAACCAAATTAAGGAATATAAAACTTTACCAATAAATATAAACATTAAACATCTTCTCGTATAAAAAGGTAGCTATGTACCTGCCCTGCGGTTTTTTCGCGATGTAAATACCAATTGCATGGAATATCATTCATGACATTATAATTTATTTCAGTTTCAATGTAGATATAAGCAGAAGGTTTAAGCCAACCATTCTCTTCAAGCTGGCTAATGGTTTTTGCCACCAATGCTTGATGAAAAGGCGGATCAATAAATACTATATCAAATTGTTTATAAGCTGAACGATTAAGCCACTGTAAGGTATCAGTATGATAAACATCAATAGCTGTGCTTGCTAACAGTTGTGTGTTTTTGATTAAGAGTTGAGCTGTTTGTTTATCTTTCTCAAGTAAAGTAACACTCTGCGCACCGCGCGATGCAGCTTCAAAGCCTAATGATCCGCTTCCCGAAAAACAATCTAAACACTCACTACTATGTATAACTGGCATTAACCAGTTATACAATGTTTCTTTTACTCTATCAGTGGTTGGGCGCAAACCTTGTTTATTTAGAACTGGCAATTTACGCCCACGCCATTTGCCACCAATAATTCTTATCGAACCATTCATTTAAAATCCTTAAGTTAGAATAGCTCTGAAGTATTACCTTGTGAATCAGTCACACTGGTACCGACTTCTTGTGTCGCATATGTTGTGGGTTCAGTTCCTTTAATAAAATACTCTGACATGGTTTTCGCACCAGGGTTAGGGAGTAATCCTGTTTTCTGATCGATCGTGACAGAGATAACATTTTCAGGTTGTACATCTTCTTTTACTGGCACATCTTTTAATGCTACTTTCATATAATCAACCCACACCGGATTTGCTGTCACAGCGCCCGCTTCGGCTCGGAAAGTGCGTCCTAATTCCCTGCGATGATCATCAAATCCCATCCAAACAGTTGTAACAATATTCCCACCAAATCCTGAGAACCAAACATCTTTGGACTGATTGGTCGTACCTGTTTTTCCTCCCACATCTTTTCGACCTAAAGCTTTAACACGCCAAGCAGTGCCTTGCCAATCAGAGCCGCCAAAGACGATAGAGCGTAGACCATCTTTCATAATAAATGCAATACCACTATTTATAGTATGAGGCGCATATTTAGGTGTATTATCATTTGTTTTATTAGCATCATTAATGTCTGGTAATATCAATTTATCATCAGATTTAAGATTGGCTTGTTCAGGCTCTTCATTACCTGACTCATTAGCAACATCTTCAACATTATTAAGGGATAGATGTTTTGAGTCATTAGAGACTTCATCATCCTGACAATTGTGACAAGCAATTAAAGGTTGATGCTGATATATCACCCGATCACCATTATTTTCTTCAATTTTTTCAATTAAATAAGGCGAAATCAAATAACCACCATTAACAATAACCGAATAAGCTCTTGCCACTTGTAATGGCGTAAATGATGCTGATCCAAGTGCTAAAGATTCATTATGTGAAATGTTTTCCTTTGGAAAACCAAAACGCTCCAAATAACTTGCTGCGTAATCAATACCAATGGCCCTTAATGCTCTAACCATCATCACGTTTTTAGACATCCCTAAACCAATTCTTAAACGAAGTGGTCCTGCGTAATTTGGAGGGGAATTCTTAGGTTGCCATATTTGGCTACCACTGGTACGAACAATAGGCGCATCATTGAGCAAGGTAGCCATAGTCAATCCCTGTTCTAATGTAGCTGTATAAATAAAGGGTTTGATGTTTGAACCTAATTGACGTAGCGCTTGTGTTGCCCGATTAAATTTACTTAAATTATAATCATAACCACCTACAATTGCTTTTATAGCACCATTATCAGAATCTAATGAGACTAGTGCCGCATTTACCGCAGGAATTTGTGCTAAATCCCAATTGTCACCTGATTTTTTCACCCAAATTAATTGACCTGGTTTTAGTGTATCAGATACTTTTTTGGGAAACGCACCTTGTTGGTTATCACTAATAAATGGACGAGCCCACTTCATACCAGCAAATAATATTTTAATATCACTTTTATCGGATAAAACAACTTTGGCTTCGGTGTCGGAAGATTGCATAACAACCCCTGGACACATTTGGTTGTAACAAATATATTTATCTAACGCTTGCTGAATTTGTTCTGCATTCAACGGTGGTTCGTTATTTTTCCACAATATTTTTTCAGCACCACGATAACCATGTCTTATATCGTAATCAATAATATTTTTTTGGACGGCCTCAGTTGCAGCTATTTGGTCTGTTTTGGAAATAGTTGTATAGACTTTATAACCATCAGTATAAGCATTTTCACCAAATTTATCATACATAAATTGTCGTGCCATTTCAGCAACATAAGGAGCTGAAAATTCTATCTGTGGTGAATGATAACTCACGCTTAATGGTTTTTTTATCGCTTCATCAAATTGAGCTTGGGTAATATAGGATTGATCAAGCATACGACTTAAAACCCAATTACGCCTTGTCAAAGCGCGATCAGGATGAGATATTGGATTAAAAGCCGAAGGTGCATTAGGTAAACCGGCTAATAATGCAGCTTCATCGATAGTTAACTGATCAGGGGTTTTACCAAAAAAGGTATAAGCAGCAGCAGCAACGCCATAAGCTCGCGAGCCAAAGTTAATCATATTAAGATAGAGCGCCATGATCTCTTCTTTGGATAACTCTTTTTCCATACGAATCGCTAAAATCATCTCTTTTACTTTACGTGAGATACTTTTTTCTGGCGTTAAAAAAAAGTTTTTTGCCACTTGTTGAGTGATAGTACTACCACCTTGTGAAAAGCCTTTCTGTTTCACGCCAATATACATTGCTCTGACAATACCAATAGGATCGATACCAAAATGTTCATTAAAACGAGCATCTTCGGTGGCAATCACGGCATTAACCACAATTGGCGGAATTTCATCATACTTCAATGGAGTGCGTCGACGTTCACCAAAAATAGCAATCAATTCACCATCTTTACTTAATACTTGCATTGGTGTTTGTAAGCGCACATCTTTCAATGTCGCAACATCGGGTAAATCCTTTGAATAATAGGCATATCCAGCGATCCCAATAATTAAACCACAAAGAAAGCAGCCGATTAAAAGTTTTAGAATAAATTTCAACACTCTAATTAATATCACAAATTATTCCTAATTTAATTTTTAAATAAAATATGGACAACAAATGCTATATTTGTTACCCAAAAATGTTTTAATTCATATAGTTGTGAATAAATATATCATTAATTTAGTAATCCAGCGCTTATGGTAATTACACGCTTATATGATAAAAATAACATAATTATGGATATTATCTCCCATATTAAGCTTAATTTTAAGCAATTTTTAACAACACCATGTAATAATTCTGTTTTATCAAGATCGAGGCATTAATATGTGGAGCACAAAACTCACTAATTCTTATCAACAAATTGCTATTTTTTCAATTTTTTATTTGATTTTAGTCATATTGTGTTTATTACAACTTGCTCATACCACATTAAATAGTTATACCTTTATTGTGGCATTAATCTTGGTTATCGAATGGTTTCGAGCGCTACACTATTGCAAAACAATAAAAGGAGAATTTGCTTTATTTCACCATATCAACCAGATATATTGGCATAAACAACGTTGGTATTTATTACGCAAACCTTTATTGCTTCGCTATATGATAATTCTTAATTTACAATCACGTCATAATGGTAAACGTTGCACACTTTTATTGATGACAGATCATACAATACCTAACGATTGGCGAACGCTACGTTATTATTTGTTTCAAATTGAATTGATTGATTAATATGAATCGTTTTCATTAAATTGTTAGCAGATATTAATGCGATTTTCTTATCCAATAGTGATAAGGTTCCGATTCTATTTGAGATGCTATTAGCTCATGATCCATATGCCTACAAAAACTTGGCACATCACGCGTTGTGGCAAAATCATCTGCTACAATATGAAGAACTTGACCTATCTCAAGTTCTCTAATCGTTTTTCGAATTAACATAATAGGCTCAGGACATCGTAACCCTAACGTATTAAGTTCTTTATCAAAATTAAGATTCATAAAATTATTCAGATTTGTTAAAGAAATAAATGACTCAAATAATGAGGAACAGCGTCATCAACATTTGATCCAATGACTTCTAAGTTAGGTAATCGCTGCTTTAAATCTGCGCTAGCATTTTCCATGATACAACCTTTACCCGCCAAAGATAACATCTCAACATCATTCATGCCATCACCAAATGCGATACTATCTTTTAATTCGAGTCCCAATTTTTCAACAACTTTTTTAAGTGCACTACCTTTTGACACATTTTCCGCCATAACTTCAAGGCAGTTTAATGACGAAAATGTGATACTTACTTTATCGCCATATTTTGCATCAAGTCTTTCTTTGATTTTTACTAAATGTGGGTGAAATTCATCGCCACTTGTTGTGTAGTAGATCTTAGCGATATCATCAGTTGCAAAATCAAGTGGATTAAAAAACTGATAAGTAAAATCAGTATCACGAAAAAAGCTTAGAGAATAAGTATCTTCTTTATTGATAAGCCAATTATCGCCACGATACACATGGGTATAAACTAGTGGATCATCAATACATTCTTTAGCAAGTTCACTGGCTAAGTTTGGTTTAATACTTTGACTAAAAACTAAATTACCCGCACTGTCATGTACCCGAGCACCATTAGATGTAATCATAAAAGCATCAATTTCCATATTTTCACGCATTTGCGCGACATCAATATGATGGCGCCCAGTCGCAAACACAAAATGAATATCTTTTTGGCGTAAAGCTTGAAGCACTTGTTTTGTATAAGGTGATAAGCTATGCTCAGGCGTTAATAAAGTACCATCTAGATCAGAAGCAACAACACGAAACATAATATTCTCTATAGTGATAATAAGTTGTAATGATGATAAATAGAAAGCTTTATAATTTGAAAATGATAAATTATAAGCTAAGTAAACCATCAAAAATAAGACCTTGTATAATACAACGCTGTTCTCATTTACTCAACTAATTGTGGGGTTATAAAAATAACTAATTCTCTTTTCTGTTGTTTTTTACCTTTATATTTAAATAAGTTACCGACCAAAGGAATATCACTAACACCGGGCACATCACGTTTGGTTTTATCATTTAACTGTTGAAAAATCCCCCCTAGTACAACAGTCTCACCACTTTTAACCATAACTTGTGTTTTAATTTCTTGCGTATCAATCGCTAATGCTTCCCCACCATCACGGCGTTTAATAGAACGACCGGTAGTGTTTTGTGTAATATACAAGTCTAAAATCATTTTTTTATCATCAAGTATTTTAGGTGTGACTTCTAAGCCTAAAACCGCCTGTTTAAATTCAATTGTCGTTGCGCCATTGTTACCACTTGATACTTCGTAAGGCACATCTGTTCCTTGTTTAATCGACGCCGTATTTTGATTGGCAGTTAATAAATTAGGGCTAGCAATAATTTCAAGTTGATTTTCCGATTCTAATGCTGATAGTTCTAAATTAAGTAAACTACCAGAACGTTTTGCTAAGTTGAATCCTAAAGTTGAAGTTGAATTAACCACACCAAGCCCAACATCAAACTTGTCTAGTAATTGTGAGGATCCTCCCGCATATCCCCATTTAATACCAAGCTCATCCATACTTTCATCACTCATTGTGACAATATGTGCTGATATGTGTACTTGTGGCATTGGTTTATCAATAACTTCAACCAGTTTTTTAATCAGATAAAATTGCTTTGAAATGTCGGTGATGACTAATGAGTTTGTCCGTTTATCCATCACAACACTACCTCGTTCCGATAATAAGCCTTGCTGCTTAATGGCATCGATTAACGTAGTCAAATCGGCATGGTTAACAGCAATAGAAAGTGTCTTTAATGCTTGTGTTTGCTCTTGTTGTTTCATCTCAGCTTGCCGTTTTTGTAATAACAGTTCAGGATCGTCAGCTTTGGAAATGAATAAAATATTATCCTCTATTTTTGCCTGTAAATTTGCTGATCGAAGAGCGATATCTAAAGCTTTTTGCCAATCCACATCACGTAATTTAATAGTTTGCTTCACAGACAAATCATCAGCCATAACTAAATTTAATCCTTTACTGTCAGCCAAAGCCTGTAAAATGATAGCAATATCGGTTTGATAAAAATTGATTGAAACCTTGTTTGAGATACTCAAATCAGGTGTTCGATAAGCCGTGATTTGGTTGGCATCAATCTTGGTAGTCACTACTATCATTATCAACAGACCCAGACTAACAACCTTCAATTTTAATTTCAATTCATTTAGGAGTTGATAAAAAAAACACATCATTTGTTTACTGTTCATTTAATTGCATCATCCATTGCACTGTGTCATGACAATAGTTCGTAAGATTTGCTTGCCAGATAATTTGATCATTTTGCAAAGATTGTATAAACCAAGGAAATAACACATGTGGCACAATATCATCGGTAATTGATAACCACTGATTTTCAGAATAAAGCCAAATTTGATGATACGAATTATTCGCCTGAGCTATTATCCCTTTAAATTGCCAGACTTTGATCTGCTTAAGTAAACTCTCTTGTTGTTCACTACACGCCATTTGTTGAGACGGTAAAAAAGGATCACGATTTACTCCATCCTCGCCGCGAGAAAAGGAACTTATTAATAACAAAAATTGTGCTATGAAAAAGTTAATTTTCACTCAATCCCCTTTTTGAATAATAATGTAAAAATAATTTGAAGATACGTTTCTTGATTGGTTATAGTTAAACTTTCAAAATCCAAATAAAAATAATCATTATTGAGTTCGGATAGAAAGTGAATAAAATTACTAAAATTACCTTTAAGTCCAACTTCCCACCTATAACCCGTATCAGTTTGATAATATTTAAACATGTTTAATACTAATTGATTTTTCTCGATAAAATATGCAAGTTGATTTTGATTAATCACGCGTAATGCATGTTGTTTTCCTGCTTGATAACGCGCGATTTTTAATTTTGATAACTCGATTTGTTGCAACTGTTCTTGGTATAATGTTCGCTGTTGTATTAACTCATTTCTAATATCCTCAATTAAAACTAAATAACCTATTAAAAACGCAATAATGGGAAATAAAATGCAAATTAAATACTGTTGCCAAAGTGGTCTATAAAAAAAATCATTATTCATGTAGCGTTAAATCCATATCAAACAATAAACTTTGATTATCACTACTGATCGTTTTAATGTGTCCTTGCTCAATAAGGTCTTGCTGTAATAAATTTAAATTAAAGTCTGTAATATCTTTATAGTTGAAGCTATGTCCTAATAAACTCACTTTATTGGTGGTATAAGTAAACGAAGTCAACCAAATATTTTGTGGTAAAAGTTGTGAAACCAATAATAATGACCATTTGATTTGCTGTTGACTTGGTGAAGAATCGGGCTTATAAGTTGAAAGTTGATAAGCTAAGTTTTGTTTAATTATTTGTTGCTTAGAACTTTGTGTTAAATAATAATCTAATTCATTGCGAACTTGTAGCCACCAATAACAAAATAGGCAGCTTAAAATTCCAATTAAACTTAATGTAGTCATTGTTAAATAGAGTTTATGCGATTTATGTTTTACTTGTCTCCAAGGTAAAAAATTGAATTTATACTGTTTGAAAACATAACCGATAAAACTCAACCGACAATGATATTTTTTAAATAGCTCAATCCATTGATTCACATATTTACGATCACAAATCGCAACCATTAATTGTTTTTGTGATTTAGCCAAATAAACAAAATCAAAAAACGAGTGACTTGCTGGTAATTCAAATAGTTTATAGATAGAAGCTTCAATATATAAAAGTATTTCATTTGAATTTAACTTAACTTGGGGAATCTCAAGTTTAGTTGATTGAATATAATCTTCATGCAAATTTAATTCAAAAGACGTAAGTGTAGGTAACTTTTCTTGTAATGCACTGAGCAATATGTCAATATCAACAAAGTTCTGATAAGGATATTCCATTAAATCTTCAGGCAATGAAGCTGTTAATCGATCCCGGTTGTTTACTACTTTATACCGTATGATTGATGGCTCAATAAACATAACCACTCGATATTTATTTATGATCTTCATCAATTAGCAATTCATGTAATTTAATTTTCATGGCTCAATCATAAGCATCGTCGCCAAAATAAAAATCGCAAAAACGTGTTTTTGTGAAGTATCATCCAAAAAATGTTTAAATTTAAACCGAACAAGGTTATTTTTGCAGAAATATAAAAAAAAAGGTTGACTGAAATAAGACGTGCCTTATAATGCACATCCACACGGTAAGGGTGATTAGCTCAGTTGGGAGAGCACCTCCCTTACAAGGAGGGGGTCACTGGTTCGAACCCGGTATCACCCACCAATCTTTACCGTGACGTTTTAGAAATAAAACATTTGGGGTGATTAGCTCAGTTGGGAGAGCACCTCCCTTACAAGGAGGGGGTCACTGGTTCGAACCCGGTATCACCCACCACTTTTAGCAGTTTTCTACATGGGTTGTTAGCTCAGTCGGTAGAGCAGCGGACTTTTAATCCGTTTGTCGAGCGTTCGAATCGCTCACGACCCACCATTTTATCCAGCTAAATCAAATCAAAAAAACAAACCTCATAAAAAAGTAACGCGATGAGAACGCCAGCGTTCGACAAATTTGTCTGGAACAAATTTGAACAACACGCAGTGTTGGCCCGAAGGGGTGAGGTACACGATGTGCCGAATAATCATGCTCACGACCCACCATTTTCGTTACACTCAGTTAAATCAAAAAAACAATTTCATTTTCCTCCTCTTTATCTTCACCTCTAATTATTCTTTAAAATTATTAACCATTTCAAAAACTCTGCTGTAGAATATTTACCCATATTATCCAAAAAATATAAGGTAATATTATGAAAAGAGTTCTTGTAGCAGGATTAATAACATTGGCATTACTAACCGGTTGCGAGTCATCAACACGAACTAGTTTTTATAATGATCCGGACATTCTTTATAAAAAGGCAACAACATTAAATGATGCTGATGCACAATTTGCTTTAGGTTGTAAATATTTTTGGGCAGATGATCCTAATTATAAACAGGATTATGTTGAGGCTAGAAAATGGTATGAAGAAGCAGCCAAGCAAGGTAATGTACCTGCACTAAATAATTTAGGGATAATATATGCTCAAGGAAAAGGTGTAAAGCCTGATTACAAAAAGGCGATTAAGTATTTTGAACAAGCTGCACAAAGTAATTTCCCTAATTCACAAAGATATTTAGGATACATTTATTGGCAAGGGCTAGGTGGTATTCCTAAGGACATAGATAAAGCTAAAATGTGGTTTGAAAAAGGAGCAAATCAAGGAGATGGTAAATCCATAGCCGGATTAGCTACAATTTATATACTCAATGATAAAAACTACCCTGCCGGATTAAAATTGCTCAAGGACGCGTTAAAAGACAATAATCCAGAAGTACAGACATTAATGGGAGCATTGTATTATAATGGCACAGCCGTTCCCAAAAATATAAATGAAGCTAGAAAGTATTTCGACTTAGCCTGTAAAAATGGATTTCAGAAAGGCTGTGAACTATTAATAGATATAAAATAACGGCTGATAATTATATCAAAACAGCTAATGATTTTTCATCATTAGCTGTTGTATGCTAATTAACACTCAAAATATCTGATTACTTTACAATCAAATTTTTTAAGTAAATTCAATCAATTACGCTATACTAAAAAATTAAATACGATAAAATATACAAGTTATTTATCT
Organism: Gilliamella sp. wkB292; assembly: GCF_001690235.1. Lineage (NCBI taxonomy): Bacteria > Pseudomonadati > Pseudomonadota > Gammaproteobacteria > Orbales > Orbaceae > Gilliamella > Gilliamella sp. wkB292. Next base: position 12,004 of record NZ_LZGO01000025.1, on the reverse strand, counting down.
ATTGTAGGAAGTTGTATGCTAAGGTTCGGTGCTAAATTATTTTTGCTTTTATGTTTTAGTATGGTTGTCGATGCCGAGCAACAAACTTTTTTCGATTTTAATCACGAATATCAAAAAGCAACAGAACAAAATGATGCCAATGCCCAATATCATTTGGGCGTTATGTATGCCAATGGCACGCAGACCAATAAACGCCAATTCAAAGGCATTGAACAAGGAATTGATGAACAAGCCGAAACACAATCGCAACCAGATTATATTAAAGCTAAGGAGTGGTTTGAAAAGGCAGCCAATCAAGGCCATGCTAATGCACAACACCAATTAGCCGTTCTTTATTATAATGGACAAGGAACCAAACAAAATTATCAAGAAGGAATAAAGTGGGACACAAAAGCTGCTAACCAAGGCGATCCTATTGCTCAATATACTTTGGCAACACTTTATTATCAGGGAAAGGGTGTAAAACAAAATTATTTTAAAGCAAAACAGTGGTTTGCTAAAGCTGCAGAACAAAACTACGCTGATGCTAAAGATCATTTAGCAATCGCATCAAAAAAAGTCGCTGCGATAATCGCTTCACAACAAGCTAACAAAAAACAAAAAAGTACTGTTGATTGTGGTTGCGACTAATAAAGATGTATTACGATACATTTGTATATACTATTACTGTTAACAAAGTAACAGTAATAGCATTAAACAGTCAACTTATCAATTAGTTAACCCATAACCAAATGGATACATTGCTTGCATATCATTAGGTAAATCTGACGCTTGTTTGGCTACACTTTCCATCGAGTCAGGCAGCGCAAATGGCATTTTAGCTATATAGGACTTATTCGAAAATAATCTTTCAAATAGTACATCATCTTTCACACCAAAATTAGCCACTATCGCATTAGCATTATTTTTTAAAGGAGTGAGTACCGCAGGTCTATCTAAATACACCGTTACTACAACCGGATGCTTTTGACTTGCTTGCGTAATAAAAGTAATATCTTTGTCATTAGCAGGAAAAGCTAACGAACCTTCATGATGTTTTAAGCCAAAAAAGTAACTTTTATGATTTTGCTCATAAGGAGCATTGATGCGTGCAACAACCACATCAGCTTGATCTAAATTATCAACTATATTGACCTTATCTTTCAGAAGATTTTTAGCTTCCGGTAAAAATCCATATAAATATACTTTACTGTTACTTTTTAGTGGAAGTATATTTTGTTTGTTTTCAAGCAGAACAAGTGAATTAAATTGCGCTAGATCCGCTATCTTTTGAAAGTCTGGGTTACCAACAAAATTACTAGCCTTGGTTGAATCAATGTAAGGATTTTCAAACTGCCCTAGTGCAAATTTTTGAACCAAGATAGCTAAAACTGAATCATCTATAAGTTTTTCATTTAACTTTTTATTTTTAACGGCTGAAACAATAACTGAACTATCACTAACGCCACCAAATTGTTGGACGCCTGCTTGAATTGCTTTAATAAAGCGCTCTTCAACTGTTAAGCTTTCAACGCCCCAAGGCATACCTTCAGCTTTTGGCGCTACACCTGCTGGAGTTCCATTCACACAAACCTCATTACAATCTTTTGTGATGTTCCAATCACTCATAATGATACCTTTAAATTTATAAGTACCTCGCAAAAGGTCCTTTAATAAATATTGATTAAATCCACCACCTACCTGCTCTATTTTATGATTATTTAATTCTGCTTTTTTTAAGATCGAATACGTTGGCATAATTGCAGCTACATTTACCTCAAAAGCACCTGTAAAGGGAATGATATGTTCTTTTAAACTGTCTTTTTTAGTGAATAATGCATATTTACCATAAGCACTGTGACTATCTAATCCATCTTCAGCTGCACCATAACCAACCCAATGCTTAACAACAGCTGCAACACTTTGCGAATTTAAACCCTCTTTGCCATTTTGCATACCTGAAATATAACCACGTACCATTTTTTTACTTAATTGAGGATTCTCACCAAATGTCCCTTCAAAGCGAGCCCAGCGTGGTTCTGTTCCTAAATCAGCCATAGGCGATAATGCTTGGGTTACACCTAATGAACGATATTCTTGACGAATAATATCACCATATTGATTTATATCTTTCTCGCTACCAATTGCCGCCATACCTAATGTCCCAGGCCATTGGCTAAATCCGCTTTTACTTGTTGCTTCATTTGCATAATAAAAAGTATTTCTAGGATCGACACTAATGGTTAAGGGAATAGATAAGCGATCAGATTCGGCAATTTGTTGCAATTGATTATTTTGCTCAGCAAAATCTTTTGGATTTACTTCTAATCGTGTAATTAAGCTATTAACTTTATCTTTTAAGACTAATTCACTTATTTGATCTAAATTGTATTTATCGCCATGACCTAGTTCATCATTCAAACTTCGGGCATTACCATGCATCATCATACCGGCTTTCTCTTCTAATGACATTCTTGCAAGTAAATCTTTAGCCCGTTCAAGTGGCGTTAATCGCCAATCCTCATAAGGTGTTAACTTACCATCCTTATCCATATCTTTGAATTTAAGATTATCGACACTAATTATCTTCAATCGATGACTATCAATTTTAACTTGATCAATAGCTAATAGTGGATTAACGACCAGTACACTACTTATCAGCAATGCTAATTTTAATGTTTTACATTTCATTTTCTACTCCTTAAATGATTTATTATCTATGAGATAAATTTTTACTGGATTTAAAAACAAAAAAACCTAAACACTTTGTTATCCAAAATGTTTAGGTTTTGCCTGAAAAACCTGAATATTTAACAGTTACAATCCGAATGTGTTACGCCATAACCTAACACTAATATTGAAAAGTTGAAAACATAATTAACTATATTTAGTACAATTGTGATAATAATCACATTATTAATCAATTTATAATCTATAAATTGAAAATGAGAACTTAATTTATACTTTTCAAGCAAACTTGAATCCAATTATAAATTGATTTATAAACTCATCGCTTCGCTAAGCGACATATTGAAGCCATTATACAACTACAAAAAGTACTATCTTTTACCAATGAAAAAACAGCAATAATGACTCAATAAATAGTTTATTAAGTGCCTATAACCCTAACATAAAAATAAGAAAAACCGATCAATCGATTATAATTGATACTGTATTTAGTATTAACGAAGGTGATTTTGATGTTTTATTTAAAAAATCAACTTGAAAAAATAGTGCTGAAGCAAATACTTAATTAAATTATATAAATCAATATGGTAATTCAGTTAAGAAAAATTATGTTATAGCTTGGGGATGCGTTAAGCTTGCTAGCGAATACGATCTTGTTAATGCCCAATATTATTTAGACATCATTTATCAATAAATGATTGAGTTTTGAACACGACATTTATATCACTAAATCTTATTCACAACAAACTTATAAAATCACTCGAAACAAGTTTGAGAAAAAACAAAAATATTGTTTTGATAACAATTTTACTATCGTAAATTTAAGTAGAATTTAACTTGCAAAAAACACATATATAACTAGCCGATAAGCAATATAAAACATCACAGCACCGACAATGCAGTCCAAAATTACCCACATTCTTTTTTGTTTAAATAAAGGAGTAAGTAATCGTGCCCCATAGCCAATGCTAAAAAACCAGATAAATGAAACACAAACTGCACCAATCAAAAAAGCCAATTTTTGTTGACTGTTTAACGTGCCGGCAATACCGCCAACAATTACAACAGTGTCCAAGTATACATGTGGATTAAGTAAAGTGACGGCCAAAGTTGCCATTACAACTTTTACCCGGCTAGTGTTATCAGTGCTTTGCGATTCTATTTGCATGCTGCTTGTACCATTAATCGCACTTTTAAATGCACCAAAACCATACCAAATTAGAAAAAGCGCGCCCAATATTGCCAATATATTAGTAATTAACGGATTACGACTAATAAATGTACCAAGACCTAAGATACCAATAGACATTAGGCCAAAATCACAGACAAAACAAATTGCTGACACATAAAAGATATGGTTTTTTAATAATCCTTGTTTTAAAACAAATAAATTTTGGGCGCCAATAGCAATAATTAAGCTGGCTGAAATTAACGCACCGTTCACTATTTCTGAAAGCATTGGTTATAACACCTAATTAAAAATGACAGGTATTATTATATAATCATGTGTTACAATCAAGTTGTTATATCTATTAAAGAAAATCGACTAACTGTCTTGGTTGTTTTGTTCTAACCAAAGCGGTTGATTACGATTTTTATTCAAGTAGAGCATGACAATACCAATGGCTAACCAAACTACGCCAACAATTTTCGCATCGTTATCAATATGCAGTAATACCGGTAATAATACTACAATACCAGTAACAGGTACTAAGATATCAAAAACCCAAGAGAGCCATCCTTTAGAAGCTTTTTTGAATTTAAAATAACCAATTACTGCAACATGTAACATTATAAAAGCAGTTAATGCACCGACATCAACAAATGAGACTAAAGTAGACAGCCCCTTATCATTATTTGCCGCAATAACAACTAAAACTAAATTAAAGATCGCCGCAAATAAAATTGCGACAGTTGGCACACCACTTTTTTGACCGACTTTGGCTAAAAATGAAGGTAAACGTTTATCTCGTCCCATACTAAATAATAAACGGCTTGCTGCAGCCTGCCCAACCATTGCTGCAAATGATGCACCGATCGCTTTCATTAAACTTAACGACCATCCTAACCATACATTAATTTCGTGATTAACAATGTCATAATAAGCTTTACCTTTTAGTTCAGGATGACTATTTAAATAATCTGCACTATATGGATTAAGTAAAGCACCAACATAAATTTGTACTACAAATAAAGCACCCGCTAAAACTAAACAGCAGATAATCGCTCTACTCACTATGTTACGTTGACCACTATTTTCTTCAGAAAAAGTAGCAATTGCATCAAAGCCTAAATAAGATAAAACTGCGATAGACACCGCATTAAATAATTTGCCCCAAGTAAATAAATCACCACCAATAAAAGGATGTAACCAATTGCGACTAATATCACTATTTATGATGATCCAAATACCAACTGCTAATACAGAAAATAAAACAATAATTTCGAGGATTAGAATAATTAATGTGATTTTTGCTGATTTTTTAACCCCAATTAAATTTAATGTTGTGGTAATAACGACGGCTAAACAAGTCCAGATCCATACAGGCACTTCCGGAATTAATGCATTGAGTGATATACCACTAAATAGATAAGCAACAGCAGGAATAAACATATAATCAAGTAGCAATAACCAGCCGACTAAAAAACCAGCATTGGGATGAATACCAACAGAACAATAGGCATAAACTGCGCCGGCATGTGGTAAAGCACTAGCCATTCTAGCATAAGAATACGCGGTAAAAGCCATAACGAAAGTAGCAACAATATACACTAAAGCAATGGCACCATCACTGATCGCATATAACACACCAAATAATCCTACTGGTGCTGCTGGACCAATAAAAAGCAATCCCAAAATCACTAAATCTCGGAATCGCATATTTTTCTTTAACTGCTGCATAATCATACTCTTATTACATTTCATTCAATAAAATAGAATGTTATACGATTAATGCAAAACAGACTAAGATCAGCTAGTTATTAGATTATAATTATAAGTTATATAAAATAGTTAACGTTGCTCTCTAATCTCATAGGTATAAGACATTTTGGCTGTTTTACCTAACATAATTGAAGCACTGCAATATTTTTCTGAAGCAAGCTTTACCGCTTTTTCAACGCTTTCGTTGTCAATATTTACACCGGTAATCACAATATGGAAATTAATTGAGGTGTAAACCTTGGGTGAAGATTCTGCCTGCGTTTTATCAATATCAATCCAAAGATCACGCACATCTTTTTTATTATTTTTTAAGATAGCGATAATATCATAAGCCATACAGCCAGCAGCGCCGTGCAGTAAAAGTTCCATTGGACGAGCGCCACGATTACGACCTCCGTGCTCAATGCCTCCATCCATGACCAATGAGTGGCCACTTGCGGTTTCACCTAAAAAACCAAAATCATCAATCCACTTTAAACGATCTTTCATTATTTCACTCCTTTAAATATAAAATTGTCATAATATTTTGTGACTTCTTTTGAATTACTCAATAACATAAGCTTTTTTGATCATTATGTCATCTTTTAGCGTATTAGTTTGTTATCAAACTGATTTCTGATATTTCATTATTTACTCTTTGATAGATTGCTACTATTCAAATATGTCAGGTAAAATAACCAGCCAATGAGAAAAATAATCGACACTGTCGTTAAAATAATTAACCCAGTTATCAATTTATCTAATTAACAAATGGAAAAGTGATTAGTTTTACGTTAATCACTATAAGGACTTAAAATGCTTGTTGAATTTGTTATTTTCATCTGTATTGGCGCATTTGCCGGTTTGCTGGCTGGCATGTTCGGTATTGGTGGTGGTGCATTAATCGTTCCAGCTTTGATTTTTACGCTTGACCATTTCAATTTGGGTAACAACTGGATCAACCATATTGCAGTTGCTTCATCATTAGCAACAATCATTGGTACGAGTTTATCATCAAGTTGGTTGCAAAATAAAAACCATAATATTCAATGGTCTGTGTTAAAGAAAATGGTATTGGGTTGCATTGTCGGTACAATAATTGGATCGTATATGACCCCTTATATTCCCGGTATCTATCTTAGGTGGATCTTTATAGCTTTTCTGTTTTACATTGGCGGAAAATTTATTTTTAAGACCAGTAAAGTTAATAACAGTCAAACCACTCAAAAAATAAGTACAGGGAATAGTATTTTTTTGCTTGTTGGTGCATTTATTGGTGTTTTTGCGGCATTGGTCGGCGTAGGTGGTGGTGTATTAGTGGTACCATTCTTGAAAAAATGTGGTATCGATATGCGTAAAGCAATTGGCACATCAGCGGCATTTACTCTGCCAGTTGCAATAGGTGGAACAATTGGGTATATCATTGCTGGCTGGAACATTCCAGAACTTCCTCAATACAGCCTTGGATTTGTGTATCTACCCGCTGTATTTTCAATTATGCTAGCCAGTATACCTATGGCTAAAGTTGGTGTTCAAATAGCACAAAAATTATCAATTAATAAATTAATCAAGTATTTTGGTATTTTTTTATTACTGTTAGCACTAAAATTATTGGTATCTTCTCTGTAATGAGAATATAGCATTTATTAATAGTAACGAATAACAAAGATGGATAAAGATGAGATTAAGTCATTTTTAAAAATAAGGTCGCTAAAGCGACCATATTTTAGTAAATCATCTATTCAAGGCTATCTTGCCTCTTTAACAGCTAATCCTAATTGCCATACTGCCATCGCATAATGGGTACTGTGATTATAACGTGTTATGGCATAAAAGTTAGGTAAACCATACCAAAATTGATAACGATCCCCCATATCCAAACGTAGTAAACTTGCTTCTTTGTAACCATCTAAAGAACTTTGTGGTTTCAAACCGGCATTAGCTAAGGTTTCAATTGAATATTTAGTACTAAACCCAGTATCAAGTGATAAAGGCGCTTGACCATTCGCCATAACTGCTACTTTTTTGTCACGTTTCCAGCCATGAGCTTTAAAATAATTAGCAACACTACCAATCGCATCGACAGGATTCCAAAGATCGGTATGACCGTCACGATCAAAATCTACAGCATAATTTCGGAAAGCTGATGGCATAAATTGACCATATCCCATCGCACCTGCAAACGATCCTTTCAAATCAAAGGGATCGACACCTTCATCACGACACATTAACAAGAAATCTTCCAACTCTTCAGAAAAGTATTGCGCGCGTCTAGGATAATAGAAGGCAAGTGTAGATAAAGCGTCAATAATAGTTGTTTTACCCATTACTCGCCCCCAACCAGTCTCAACACCAATAATCCCGACAATAATTTCAGGTGGCACACCATATTCTTGGTAAGCGCGTTTCAAATCTGATTCATACTTATTCCAAAAATCAACACCTTTAGGTATATTGCTATCAGTGATGAATTTATTTTTATACCGAATCCATGCACCATTTGGTATCGTTGATACACCAGTTTTTGGTGCTTGTTTATCCATCAAATTAATCACCCAATCAAGTTTATTTGTTTGAGCAAGTACATTTCGCAATTGTTGGCGATCAAAACGATATTTATTGACCATTCGATCGATAAATTTTTCTTTAGTAATCTCTAACGGACCGCTATTGGTTAGCGGTTGATTATGTTTTTGTTCTAGATAAACACCGCCTTTAACATTCGTATGTCCTCGATGTTCTTGCATCGGTGTGGGTGAAGATTGCTTGTTACTTGTACAAGCAGCAAGCAATAAAATCATAGAAGCTACGATAACAATACGTTGCATAATTCATCCATATTTTGTTAATTAAAACAATAAGCAATGTCCTAAAATTATTGGCGTTACTCAACAATATTAGGACTTGCTTTTCCTTCTGATATCTGTTGTATGTTATTTAAAGTTGTGTCAGATATATTTAATAATGCTTCTTGAGTTAAAAAAGCTTGATGCCCTGTGAAAATCACATTATGGCATGATGATAAACGTCGAAATACGTCATCTAAAATGACATCATTAGATTTATCTTCAAAAAATAGATCTCGTTCGTTTTCGTAAACATCCATACCTAGCGCACCGATTTTGGTCTGCTTTAACGCTTCGATTGCAGCAGTTGCATCCAATAAGCCACCACGGCTGGTGTTGATAATCATTACGCCGTTTTTCATTTTGTTAAATGAATCTTTATTTAATAAATGATAATTTTCTGGTGACATTGGACAATGCAGCGTGATGACATCTGATTTTGCATAAAGTTCATCTAATTGAACATACTGAGCACCTAATTCGACAACGATATCATTTGGATAAGGATCATAAGCAAGAATATTCATGCCAAACCCTTTTAAGATGCGAATAACTGCTTGACCAATTTTACCCGTACCTATCACCCCTGCGGTGCGGTTGTGCATGTTAAAACCAGTTAAACCTTCCAGTGAAAAATTAGCATCACGGGTACGCTGATAAGCTTTATGAGTTCGACGATTAAGTGTCATCATTAACGCAACAGCATGCTCGGCAACCGCTTCAGGTGAATAAGCCGGTACTCGCACGACGGTAATACCCAATTTTTTAGCTTCAGCTAAATCCACATTATCAAATCCAGCACAACGTAATGCTAATATTTTAATACCATAATGGGCTAATTTTTGTAGAACTTGCTTATCAACTTCATCATTAACAAATACACAAACGGCATCAAATCCTTGCGCTGTAACCACTGTTTTATGACTAAGTTTATGTTCATAGTATTCAATCTCAAAGCCATATTTTTTATTAGCAATCTCTAAATGTTCTTTATCATAATGTTTACTGCTAAAAACCGCTATTTTGATTTTACCTTTCATACTAATTAACCTCTTTCAAATTTATGCAATGAATATCGTGATTATTTGTTTTAAATGTTTTTACTTTAAGTCTGTCCTAAAAGAGTTTAACTCCCTAGATTAAGATTGTTATTAAAATAAGTCAAAACTGATTAAAATTTTTACTTTTAGTCAATCTAGTCAGAGTAAAACGCTTTTTATTGGCTTTAACAATTATTTGTTATTAATGTGCTATGATATCACTTTGCAAAAAAACTAACCATTAATGTTAAATAATGAATAACACGCAAAACACCCTCTTTAAAACCATCTTTACAACTAAAATGCTCATCTGTATTTTTACAGGTTTTGCATCTGGTTTGCCATTTTATTTGTTACTACAACTTTTACCTGCGTGGTTAGAAAGCGAAGGAATAAATATTAAAACAATTGGTGCATTTTCTTTAACACAAATTCCTTATATTTTTAAATTTGTTTGGGCACCTTTTATGGATAATACATCATTATTCCATTTAGGCAGGCGCCGAGGCTGGATGCTAATGTCGCAAATGATATTAGTATTATCCATTAGTTTATTAGGTTTTTTATCACCTTCACTCAATATTTGGCTCATTGCCACTCTTTGTTTTATTATCGCGCTGTTCTCGGCGACGCAAGACATTGCTTTAGATGCATTTAGAAGAGAGATCTTATTTGATAATGAACTGGGTCTAGGAAATAGTATTCACACCAATGCCTATCGAATTGCAGGACTCGTACCTGGATCATTATCGCTTATATTGTCTAGTTATCTAGCTTGGCACAGTGTTTTTATTATTACTGCGCTATTTATGATTCCAGCTATCATCATGACGTTATGGGTCAAAGAACCACTTAACCAACCAGTTAAAAAACATAATCTTGAAGCGATCATCATAAAACCATTTAGTGAATTCATCACTCGTCAAGGTGTTAAAAATGCAATCATTATTTTAGCCTTCATATTTCTTTATAAATTGGGCGATAGTATGGCAACCTCTTTAGCTACACCTTTTTATTTACAAATGGGTTATAGTCGATTAGATATTGGTTGGATTGCTAAAAACGCGTCTTTATGGCCGAGTGTTTTCGGTGCATTAATTGGTGGAATATTGATGATCAAAATTGGAATTAATCGAGCGCTTTGGGCTTTTGGTTTTGTACAAGTTATTTCCATTTTAGGCTTCGCTTGGTTATCGATTGAAGGACCATTTACAACCATTACCGGTTATCAACAAATTATGTTAGCCATTGTTATAGGATTTGAAGCATTAGGGGTGGGTTTAGGATCTGCCGCATTTGTCGCGTTTATCGCTAAAACCACTAATCCACTTTATACAGCAACGCAGTTTGCTTTATTTACAAGTATCGCATCAATTCCCAGAACATTGATAAATGCAACGACTGGCGTGATGGTCGAACATCTAGGTTGGACAACCTTTTTTGCTTTATGTACGATTTTAGCCTTACCAGGTATGCTATTATTAATTAAAGTTGCACCATGGAATACACAACATTAGGAGAGAATATGGATCAATTAAATCAGGCTTTTGAATTTAGACATGCATGTAAAAAATTCGACATCAATAAAAAAATCAATGATGTCGACATGGAATATATTTTAGAAGCAGCACGTCAATCTCCATCGTCATTTGGCATGGAGCCTTGGCATTTTGTTGTGGTGAGCAATGATAAAATTAAAATGCAATTACGTGCAATTTGTTATGACCAAGAACAAGTAACTAGCTGCTCACATTACGTTGTTGCCCTTTATCGTAAGGCTAATAATTTTACATTACAAAGTGATTATTTGCGTCGAACCATTGCTCGAACATTACCGAATCCAGAGGATAAAACCGCTATCGACATTGCTTGCCAATCCTTTATCAATTTTTGTAAACATGGACTCGCTGATGGTTTAACCCTCAATCACTGGTCAGAAATGCAAATCTATATAGCAAGCGCAAATATGATGACAGCAGCTGCTTTTAAAGGCATCGATTCTTGTGCAATAGGTGGGTTTGAGAGTGATAAAGTCATCAAAATTTTTGAAAATACGATTCCTCAATTCAGCGGCCAAGTATTTGGTGTTGGACTTTGTATCGCCTTTGGATATCGGGCTGATGAACCTAGTTCACCACATATTCGCTGGCCACTTACCGATATGACAACTTATTTACCTAATGACAAATAAGGCAGTAATTACCTTCACTCGTCACTAGGCGAGATGAAGGATAAGTCAACTAACATTTCACTACCTATTATTTCACTAAATTATATAGCGCTTCTGCATCAGAAGAAGCGCAATCTATTATAAACTCAATGCCTGATAAAATATTACCGAGTTGAGGATCATTAACCTGTTGTTGTACCGAATTTAACATTTGTTGTGCCCAACTAATTTTGGAAAGCACTGACTCGACTTTTTCTATAGTAGTATTATTCATCTTATATCCTTTTAGTTTATACGGGTAATCTAAACAGATAACCGGAATAAAATTATAAAAAACTTAAAAAATTAATTTTAATCG
>NZ_LZGO01000024.1:0-62627 GCF_001690235.1 Gilliamella sp. wkB292 | reverse complement strand
GTCCCATGCTTTGGTCTCTCAACATTATGCGGTATTAGCAGTCGTTTCCAACTGTTGTCCCCCTCCATTCGGCAGATCCCCATACTTTACTCACCCGTCCGCCACTCGTCATCAAGTGCAAGCACTCATGTTACCGTTCGACTTGCATGTGTTAAGCCTGCCGCCAGCGTTCAATCTGAGCCATGATCAAACTCTTCAATTTAAAGTTTGATGCTCAATAACTGTCTCTGACATATTCAAATGAATCTTCAGTGTCACTTATCAAGACTTAATTTTTTGAGTCCGTAGACTTTTAATCTTTCGTCTCGCAAGTGCCCACACAGATTGTCTGTTTCTTCTTTTTAAAGAGCTGACAGCTTTAAATTTAACTAAACATTTTGTTGTTTTAGTTTGCTGTCTCAAGGGCTGCGTATACTACGCTACACCTTTTTATTCGTCAAGATCTTTTTTCAATATTTTTGATCTTGCTCTCTAACACCTTCTTCGTTTGTTTTTCACTAACGCCGTGTCAGTGGATGCGCATTATAGGCACTTTAAATTTTCCTGCAAGTATTTATTGCCACTTTTTTTCTGTTTGTGTTTTTTTTACACATTACGTATCAAAAACAAGCTATCTCTATACATTTTTTATTTAAAATCGCTTTGAGTATTACAATTAAAATTAAAAGAGTAAAAATTGAATCGAACTTATCATCATCCAATTTAGCTATTTTAAATACGACAGGACGTTCATGTGATAACAAAAACTAAAATAAAGTCAGTGATAACACCATATAATAGATTCTAGTATTAATATTGTTTATCTTGTCATTTGAATATCTCTTTCCTGATTAAGTCAGGATAACCAAAATGTAACCAACATTTATTTATTAATGCAGAGTTTCAAAATTAAAGTGATCACTGATAGTTATAACAATACAGTATTGTTTCAATGCTTTGTCTGAATTTACATCGTCTATCACAATTGTGATCTTATTTTACTTGGTAAATCAGCCAAGCTGTCAATTACCCAATCAGCTTGTGCTAATGCTTCTTCAGTAATAGCATCACCGGTTTTGACTAAAACTGTTTTTTTAACGCCTGCCTTTTTACCCGACAATAAATCAGAGACTCTGTCCCCAACCATATATGAACTTGCAATATCGATATTTAATTCCTTGGCTGCCGTTTGTATCATACCAGGACTCGGCTTACGACATTCGCATTTATCAATCAATGGATCGTGAGGACAATAATAGATTCCATCCAAATCCACTCCGCGATCTTGTAATGACCAATCCATCCATTCTGTTAATGTATTAAACTGTTCTTCCGTAAAGATATTTCTAGCTATACCTGATTGATTGGTCGTAATCACCAACAAAAAACCCATTTTTTTGAGCTCTTGCATGGCCTCTATAACTCCATCAATAAAATCAAATTTATCAATGGTATGAACATAATTATAATCGACATTAATCGTACCATCTCGATCCATAAAAATAGCAGGTTTCATGTTTACTTTTTTCCTTTTACTTAGGCGTTACACCAATGCATATAGCATATTATTGATTGACTTAGATGTCTAGACGTCTTAATATTCAGCTATCTACTCTTTGTCTATATATATTATGATACAATTACAGCATATTTCGAAAATATTTGAGCATAATAAGACCCCGATTCATGCTTTAAACGACATTTCCCTTTATGTTCCAAAAGGGAAAATCTATGGCGTTATTGGCAAATCAGGAGCGGGAAAAAGTACACTTATTCGATGCGTAAACCTACTTGAAAAACCAACCAGTGGCAAAATACTTTTTGATAACCAAGATATTACCCATTTATCTAATCGAAAATTAATTGAAGTACGCCGAAAGATTAGCATGATTTTTCAGCATTTTAATTTGTTATCATCTAGAACTGTATTCGATAACATTGCTTTTCCACTCGAACTAAATAAAACGCCTAAAAAGGTAATCAAGCAAAAAGTAAATGAGCTTATTGAACTTGTAGGTTTAAGTGAAAAGGCTGATGTCTATCCAGCTAATTTATCTGGTGGGCAAAAACAACGCGTCGCTATTGCTAGAGCGTTAGCCAGTGAACCTAAAGTATTATTATGTGATGAAGCGACTAGCGCATTAGATCCAGAAACAACACGCTCTATTTTAGCTTTATTAAAAGATATCAACCAAAAACTCGGTTTAACCATTTTATTAATCACTCATGAAATGGATGTGGTAAAACAAATTTGTGATCAAGTTGCCGTTATCAGTAATGGTAAATTAGTAGAACAATCATCGGTTGGCGAAATGTTTTCACACGCCAAAACTGATATTGCAAGGCAATTTATACAATCGACTTTACACTTAACTATCCCTGAGGATTATTTAGCAAGGCTATCACCTGAATATAAAGAAGGTTTAAATCCATTAGTAAGATTGGAATTTACGGGTGTTTCAGTTGATTTACCACTGTTATCCCAAATTGCTAAAGAGTTTGATATTGATAGTAACATTATCAGTGCTCAAATGGATTATGCTGGCGGTGTTAAGTTTGGATTAATGTTGACAGAAATGAAAGGCAAACCAAAAAGCACAGCATCAGCAATACAATTTTTAGAGAACAATAACACCAAAGTAGAGGTGCTAGGTTATGTTTAATTTTCTTCCTTCGTTTAAACCTTTTGAGTCATTATTTCGATTTTTAGCTGAACACGATTTTTGGGCAAACTTTGTGACTTTTTGCTCTTCTTTTAATGGCTTTAATGAAGCCATGTTATTCAAAATGGCACAAGCGACCGATGAAACCCTATACATGGTTATTTTGTCAGGTTTTTGGGGAACAGTTATTGGCTTACCGATAGGCATACTACTTTATACCACACGCAAAGGACAAATTTTAGATTGTTACTTAGCAAATAACGCTATTTCATTTATTACTAATGTATTTCGTTCCATACCATTTATTATTTTGATTGTCTGGATTATTCCTTTCACGACATTTCTTATGGGAACTTTTATTGGTAAACAAGCAGCAGTGGTACCACTGAGTATTGGTGTATCTCCTCTAATTGCACGAATGATCGAAAATGCCTTATTAGATGTACCAAAAGGATTAATCGAAGCAGCACGTTCAATGGGAGCAACACCATTACAAATAATTTATAAAGTTTTATTACCCGAATCATTACCTGTCATTGTTAACAGTATGACAATTACATTAATTACCCTAACTGGCTATATTGCTATGGCTGGTGCTGTTGGTGCAGGGGGACTTGGTCAATTAGCAATACAATATGGTTACAATGGTTATAAGCCTGCTATAATGAATACGGTTTTGATAATATTAATTATTATCGTATTTATTATTCAATTTATTGGCAATGCTATTGTAAAACGTGTTACTCATCATTAATTTTGGAGAAAATTATGTCTATTAAAAAGCTAGCACTTATCACTACTTTGGTGAGTGCATTTTTTTTAACGGGTTGTGATAATAAACAATCAAAAACAGAAGAAAATAAACCGGTAGAGCCTGTAAAAACTAACACGATTAAAGTTGGTGTGATTTCAGGTCCAGAACAAGAAGTTGCAGAAGTTGCTAAACAACAAGCTAAAGATCTTTATAACTTGGATGTAGAATTGGTTATTTTTAATGACTATGTCACGCCAAACCAAGCACTAAATGATGGCTTAATTGATGTTAACGCATTCCAACATAAACCTTATTTAGATGAACAAATGAAAGAACGTGGTTATAAATTAGCAGTAGTCGGCAACTCATTTGTTTATCCAATTGCTAGTTATTCACATAAATTAAAACCAATTGATAAATCAGCTGAAACTGGTGCCGGTGTGAAAGTAACCTCACCACGTGACGAAACCTTCTTTATTCCAGCTAGCTCAACGATAGCCATTCCTAACGATCCAACTAATTTAGGCCGTGCATTATTATTATTACAACACGAAGGCATGATTACGGTGGATAAATCAAAAGGACTACTACCAACAGTACTTGATATTACCAGCAATCCATATAATTATAAAATTGTTGAACTTGAAGCACCAATGTTACCGCGTTCATTAGATGACGCACAAGTTGACCTTGCCATTATTAATAACGCTTTTGCAGGACAAGCTAATTTAACACCAAGCAAGGATGGTATTTTTGTTGAAGATAAAGAATCACCTTATGTAAACATTATCGTATCACGTGAAGTAGATAAAGATAATGACAATGTCAAAAACTTTGTTAAAGCTTACCAAACAGATGCCGTAGCCCAAAAAGCAAATCAAGTATTTAATGGCGGCGCAATTCGTGGTTGGTAAAATCATAGCTAAAATATTATGATGTTTTTCCACCGACTTAACGTCGGTGGATGTTTTTAATATGTCGTAATAACTATTATAAAATGTATTTTACTCATGAGTTGTACCTATTAACTCAATTAATATGAAACAAATAATCAACCCAATAGGCATTATCCATTCACCTTATAGTGAAAAATTTGCTGTGCCTCGACAACCTAATTTAGTGACTGAAGGTCAAGGTGAACTGCATTTGTTACCACCTTACAATAACCCTGATGCAATTAAAGGATTAGAACAGTTTTCTCATCTTTGGCTTCTATTTCAATTTCATCAAATTGAATTAGACAAATGGCGTTTAACAGTGCGCCCACCTCGTTTAGGCGGAAATAAAACGTTAGGGGTGTTTGCAACCCGTTCTCCATTTAGACCCAACCATATTGGTTTATCAGCAGTAGCGTTGAAAGATATCGTTATAAAAAACAAACAAGTCATTTTAAAATTAGGTAGTGTTGATTTAGTAGATGGAACACCGGTTATCGATATCAAACCCTACTTACCTTATTGTGATAGTTATCCTGAGGCAATTGCCGGTTATGCTCAAGCGATGCCAGATAAAACCTTAACCGTTGAATTTTCAAAACAAGCACAGCAATCACTAAAATTATATCAACTGACATACCCTAATTTAGCGACATTAATTACTCAAGTTATTGCTCAAGATCCAAGGCCTGCATATAAACAAAAAAGTTTGAAAGAGCAGGATTATGGATTTAGACTTTATCACTTTAATATTAAGTGTAGAATTTCTGATAAACATGCCATAGTTGAAGATATTGATATAGAAAAAAACAACAAAACATAAATCGCATTACTGCCGTTATTATTATAAATTCTATACTAGAAACACTTTTAGTTTATTAAGTAAAAAGTAAACCACCTAAATTATTGATATTAAAGAAAATTAATAAGATATTTTTAGGTATTATTGTCATAAAAAGTTTTGTAAAGATTCTTTACAAAAATATCTGTCAAAACCGATAAAAGAGACTGACATAATTATACGAGTCTGGTAAATTAGAACTGGGTTTAATTTCCCTATATTTCACCTTACCACTAAAATTTTAACAAATTTTAGTGGTCCTTTTAGAAAGAAAAATCAATGATAATTGGTATGCTGTTTAGCTCTGATTTGTGCAATATCAATTGCATCAAATACGTAATGTTTTCCACAATAATCACAGTGAATATCAATTTTGCCACCATCTTCTTTTAGCATCTGATCTATTTCATTGGCAGGCAAAGTCATTAAGCTATCTTCACAACGTTCACGAGAACAACTACACTTAAATGTCACGTTATGTGTCTCAAATAATCGAACTTGTTCTTGATTATATAAACGATATAAAATTTCTTCAGTGGACAGTTCAAATAACTCATCACTAGTAATCGTTTGAGTTAAAGTACATAAATGCTCGAAAGAATCTGATGTATTTTCATTTCCTGGCAATATCTGCAATAAAATACCAGCAGCAACAGGTTTATTATTATAAACGCCTGTTTTGACAAATAAACGTGTTGGCAACTGCTCAGACTGCATGAAATAGTTTTCAATACAACCAATAAGCGTATCGCTTTCTAATCCAACAATACCTTGATAACGCTCACCATTTTTGGGGGTAATTGTAATAACAATATAACCATTACCAACCATTTCTTTAAGTGTTGCATTATTGGCAATATCAGACTTTACACGCGCAACTCCTCGAAGTTGTTGCTGATCATTACCATTTACAACCGCTAAAGATAAAGGACCATCGCCTTGTAATTGTACTGCGATATCACCCTCAAATTTTAGTGTAGCCGTTAACAAACTGGTTATCACCAGTAATTCACCTAATACTTTTTGTACAGCAACCGGATAAGTGTGATTATCTAAAATTGCCTGGTATGTCTGTTCAAGATGGGTGATTTCACCTCGAATAGCGTGATTATCAAATAAAAATCGATTTAAAGTATCCATATTAGTTATTTTCGCCTAGTTGTCTATCATATTTAAATTTAATCAAGTTACGTCGCTCTTTTTTATCCGGTTTCCGATCCGGATGTGGCATAGTTAATGCGTTAAGTTTACGTGCTTGCGCTATTGTTTCGCGTTTAGTAATACTTTCTTGCGTTTCTTGATAAAGTAATTGTGCCTCTGTAGCAGATCTACGCTGTTCAGTAATGGCTAATACTTGGATGGTCTTTTGATCAGAACCTTGTCGAAGAGTTAAAATTGCACCCACTTCAATAATTTTACTTGGTTTAGTGCGCTGTCCATTATAATGAACTTTACCACCGTCAACCATTTCTCGAGCTAATGAACGAGTTTTATAAAACCTTGCAGCCCACAACCATTTATCTAATCTAACTGGATTCATTACATCCTCATATACATTTTTCATCAAGTCAATCTGATACTAAACACTAGTCAGATATCAAATATCTTTACAGGGTATATAAGGATGTTTTTACTTAAATCAATATTATGGATTAATAATAAACTCGTTTTCATTAGACAATAAAGTGCCAGATAATTTAAATGGTGAAATACTACCGTGTAAATCTGCACTATAATTAATGGATTTAGGTGGTTCTTCTATTAATTTCCACTCTTTTAATAGTAAACTGGAGATATTATAGGCAGTTAAATGTAACGAGACAAATTCAGTTTGCGTTGGATCTATTGTCGCTATTGCTTCAACCATACCGCCACTCACTAACGAACTAAAACTGACTAAAGTTTGATCTTGAGCATCAAATTTAACAACAAGATCGGGATATTTAATATCAATTTCATTAATAGAGCCCAGTTCAGCTTTACAAAATAAGGTTCCAGCATAAATACCTAATTTTCTATCTTGAACTAAGACTACATTAGAGCCTGACATTTCAAAATTGATAAAAACAAATGGAAAATCTGAATTTTTATCAATTAACATACCAGGTAAAATGGTTAATTGATCCACTTCTACTCGGCTAAATAGATCGGGTAATAAGAATCCTTCTGATTTTGGCGGTACTTGGTAATTAACACCAGCTAATAATAATTTTTCTAAATGTAAGGCGTTATCGCTCCAACTACCAGTAAAATCAAGATTACCTTCATTCCAATTTGCCATCGCTTTTTGAATTTCAACTTGATTATTTTTAAACTGTAATTGTAACAATGCCGATGAAAATACCTCATCATGCCAAACTACACTCTCTGCACTCAAAGTAACATCACTATCATCTACTATCCATTGTTGATCATAGCGTAGGTTAGTTGCATCAATATTCCCTTTATCAATAGTTAATTCTGGAAGTTGAATACTACTATCGAACATAGTTAATTGGCGAATAACTAACTTAGGCAGTATTGCAGAATAGCGGTCATCCATCGATTTAAAATGAATCTTATTAATCTTCAACTGTTCAATATCCCAGCTATTATCCGCCATTATTTTCAATTTACTAACAAAAAAACCGTTATCAACATTACCACCTAAATTGGTAACAGTAATAATATTATTTCGATGAAAGCCTTGAATAAGTACCTTATCCATTGCCTGTTGATTCAACATAACTTGCTGTGCCGTCAAATCAAACTGATAGTCTCCCTCACCTTGCGAATTAAATGACTTAATGCCACCATTTAACTGGTTTAGTGATAATTTATCTTGGTTATTATTGAGGGGAATATTGATGTTGGTATCCACAAATTTTAACGTGTTGGCTGTAAAATTATAATCTTTAGCTGTTTGTGAATAATCAATCACACCTTCGAAAACAGTAATATAATTGAAATGATTTAACTGCCAAAGATTATCTTTATCAAATCCAACAACTAATTTTTGCACATTGACCAATTGCTGCTTTTCATTACTAATCACAACATCATCAAAAGATAGCTCGTATAAATTTGAAAACGAATGACTTACCTTACCAATAGAAATAGTATAGGGGCTTAATTTTGATAATTGTTGCCCAATTAAATTTGCACCAAAAGAAGTCTGCATTAAAAAATAAGGTAATAACAACACAAACCAAATGATAGACAAGACAATAATTATAGATAATCTTAATCGTCGCATAACATAAATAGACTAAATGTTTAAATTAAAATATTAATAATTACATTACGATAACCGATTTTAGCCAAAATAGCACCTGATTTCGATATAAATGATTTGTGGTCAGATCGGTTTTACAGTTAATATATAGCGATAGACATTGGTGTCTTTTAAAATAACATATACAAATACAATCACCACCTGCCACGCTTTTGATTAAGCGTTGGGCTTGTTATTTTTTATTTATTATCAGTAAAACGGGAGAGCAAAGATGAAACAAATCCCAATGACGGTAAAGGGAGCCGAATTATTACGCGCGGAATTGGAAGAGCTGAAAAATGTTAAACGACCACAAATTACAGCAGCTATAGCCGAAGCAAGAGCGCACGGGGATTTAAAAGAAAACGCCGAATACCATGCAGCCAGAGAACAACAAGGCTTTTGTGAAGGACGTATTCAAGAAATTGAAGGCAAGTTATCACAAGCACAAATTATTGATATTACCAAAGTGAAAAACACCGGACGTATAATTTTTGGTGCCACAGTAACAGTAATCAATGTTGATACCGACGAAGAGACAACTTATCGCATTGTAGGTGATGATGAAGCTGACTATAGGCAAAATCTGATTTCGGTCAACTCACCTATTGCCAGAGGTTTAATTGGCAAAGAAGATGGTGACACAGTCCAAATTAAAACACCGGGCGGTGATGTAGAATTTGATATTGTTAAAGTTGAATATATTTAGTAAAAACTCAATTGCAAAAAAACAGGGCTGTTGCCCTGTTTTTATTTTGGTAAAGTGATTTTCTTTTCATCACTTGGTCTAAAAATGGTAAAAATAGAGCCTACTTGCTGTACAGCTAGTGCCTTGGTTTCACGGATAATTGCATCGCAAATTAATTTTTTACTATCACGATCTTCAGCTGACACTTTAATCTTAATTAATTCATGAAAATTTAAAGCGCTTTCAATTTCAGCAAGAACACCTTCAGTAAACCCATTAGCACCAATCATCACAACAGGTTTTAGATGATGAGATTCACTTTTTAAATACTGTTTTTGTTTATTTGATAAATTCATTAATTTTTTATCACATTAAGTTGTAATTTTGCTATTCTACCCTTATATATATGAGTAATCAATTGAAGAAACCTTCTTACACTAAGGATTTATTAGCGGTGAGTAATAAAAAACGCTCGGCAAGTTCAACACGCTGGCTTAATGAACATTTCAAAGATCGCTTTGTACAACAAGCCCAAAAAAAGGGATTACGATCTCGGGCATGGTTCAAATTAGAAGAAATTCAAAAAAGTGACAAACTATTCAAACCTGGAATAACCGTTGTTGATTTAGGTGCAGCGCCTGGTGGTTGGTCACAATACGTAGCATCTCTAATTGGTAATAAAGGTCGCATTATTGCATGTGATTTATTACCCATGGATCCAATTGTCGGCGTTGATTTTTTGCAAGGTGATTTCCGTGATGAAGCTGTATTAAAAGCACTACTTGAACGCGTTGGTGATCAAAAAGTTCAAGTTGTGATGTCAGATATGGCGCCCAATATGAGTGGTCAACCCGCTGTTGATATTCCTCGAGCTATGTATTTAGTTGAACTCGCGCTTGATATGTGTCGCGACGTGCTTGCACCTAATGGTAATTTTATTGTCAAAGTATTCCAAGGTGAAGGTTTTGAAGAGTACCTAAAACAGGTACGCTCAATGTTTAAAACAGTCAAAATCCGTAAACCTGAAGCTTCACGGGCAAGATCCCGAGAAGTTTATATCGTTGCAATGGGTATGAAGTAGCCAGTTGTATAATTTTGTAGTACCATTGCTAAGTTAATTTTAGTCGTAACTGTTAATTTTTATGAGAGGTTTTTCTTTTGAACGACATGGTAAAGAATTTGCTGATCTGGGGAGTCATTGCGGTAGTATTGATTGCTGTATTTAATCAATTCAGCTCAGTATCCAATAGTGGTCCTCAAGTCAATTATACCCAATTCAACTCTGACATCACGAGTGGCAAACTTCAAGAGGTGCATATTAACGGACGTGAAATTGTTGCTACCACTAAAGGTAACGGCAGTTATGTCACCTACATCCCTTATTTTGATGAAAAATTAATGGATGATTTGGTATTAAACAAAGTTGCTGTTTATGGTAGCCCTGATGAAAAACCGAGTTTATTAGTTAATATTTTAATCTCTTGGTTTCCAATTATCCTATTAATTGGCTTCTGGATTTTTATCATGCGCCAAATGCAGGGGGGAGGCAAAGGCGGGCCAATGTCTGTTGGCAAAAGTAAAGCAAAAATGCTCACTCCAGATCAAGTCAAAACTAAGTTTACCGATGTTGCAGGTAGTGAAGAAGCGAAGCAAGAAGTCACCGAAGTCGTGGATTTTTTACGCGATCCTGGCAAATATCAAAAACTAGGTGGACGCATCCCAAAAGGTATTTTAATGGTTGGACCACCAGGTACCGGTAAAACGCTACTTGCCAAAGCTATCGCGGGTGAAGCCAATGTACCTTTCTTTAGTATATCGGGTTCTGACTTTGTCGAAATGTTTGTTGGTGTCGGTGCATCTCGTGTCCGCGATCTATTCGAGCAAGCTCGTAAACATTCGCCTTGTATCATTTTTATTGACGAAATTGATGCTGTTGGACGTAAACGTGGCGCAGGTTCAATGGGTGGTCATGACGAACGTGAACAAACCCTTAACCAAATGCTTGTTGAAATGGATGGTTTCGAAGCGAATAGTGGCATCATCATTATTGCGGCAACCAACCGTGTTGATATTTTAGATCCAGCATTACTTCGCCCAGGTCGTTTTGACCGCCAAGTACAAATTGGTTTACCGGACATGAAAGGCCGTGAACAAATTTTAGCCGTTCATGTACGTAAAGTTCCACTTGGTTCTGATGTCAATTTATCCGTTCTTGCACGTGGTACACCTGGTTATTCTGGTGCTGAACTAGCAAACCTTGTAAACGAAGCCGCACTATTTGCCGCGCGTCGTAATAAGCGCTTAGTCACCATGGACGAGTTTGAAGAAGCTAAAGATAAAATTAACATGGGTACTGAACGACGTTCATTAACCATGACTAAAGAACAGCTTATTTCTACTGCTTATCACGAAGCTGGTCATGCAATTATTGGTTATTTAATGCCTGATCATGATCCGATTCACAAAGTCACCATTATTCCACGTGGGCGTGCATTAGGGGTTACTTTCTTTTTACCTGAAGGCGATCGCGTTAGTGAAAGCCGTGAAAAATTAGAAGGTGACATTGCAACACTTTATGGTGGTCGGCTTGCTGAAGAACTTATTTACGGTGTTGATAAAGTATCAACCGGTGCATCTAACGATATTAAAGTCGCAACGCAATACGCCAGAGCGATGGTTACTCAGTGGGGCTTTTCTGATCGCTTAGGTCCGTTATTTTATGAAATGGATGATAACTCATCTTATGGTCGTCCTAAAGATATTTCAGACGAAACAGCACGTATCATTGATGAAGAAGTCAAAAAAATTATCGACCGTAATTTTGAACGTGCACGTAAAATACTGACTGAAAATATGGATGTACTTCACGCTATGAAAGATGCGTTAATGAAGTACGAAACTATTGGTGCTAAACAAGTTGCAGATTTAATTGCTCGTCGACCTATCACTGCGCCTGATGATTGGACAGAAAGTGACGAAAAAGCAGCAAATCAAATCCCAAATGAAGGAAGCGATACACCACCTCAATCAGAAAGTTAATCGACTTTAATAAAATATAACGCGCTACGGCGCGTTTTTTATCGATAATATTAAAATAACTATCTAATAAATAGGGCAAGAATAAAATCATAATCTGCATAAAATGCATGCAACAACTGTGCTCAAGAGTTTTCAATATCACACTAAAACATTATCAATAAAAATAGAATAAGGCTATAACCATGGAAATACGTTTTCAAAATCAAGTAATGGAGCTCTCTTATCCACAAGTGATGGGGATTGTAAATATGACACCAGATTCGTTTTCTGATGGCGGCAATTACAACAATCTTGATGATGCAATGCGTCGTGTCGATAACATGATCCAAGCCGGTGCCACATTCATTGATATTGGTGGAGAATCAACTCGACCAGGGGCGGCTGAAGTCTCGGTTGAAGAAGAACTCGATAGAGTGGTTCCTTTAGTTGAAAAAGTTGCCCGTTATTTTGATGTTTGGATTTCGGTTGATACCTCAAAACCACAAGTAATAACAGAATCGGCAAAAGCAGGTGCACACTTAATCAATGATATCCGTGCATTAACCGAACCTGGCGCAATTGAAGCAGCGTCCCAAACAGGATTGCCCGTTTGTATTATGCACATGCAAGGCGATCCAAAAACTATGCAAAATGCGCCACATTATGAACAAGATATCTATCAAGTAGTGGATGACTTTTTTGCTCAACATATTGATCGTTGCGTACAAGCAGGAATTGATCGACAAAAAATTATCCTCGATCCGGGCTTTGGTTTTGGTAAAACCTTGACGCATAATTATCGACTCTTAGCAACATTAGAAAAATTCCACCATTTTGACCTCCCTTTATTGGTAGGCATGTCACGTAAATCCATGATTGGACAAGTACTAAATGTACCACCACAACAGCGTATGCTAGGTAGTGTAACTTGTGCTGTCATTGCTGCAATGAAAGGTGCACACATTATTCGTGTCCATGATGTTAAAGAGACATTTGATGCACTACGAATTGTACAAGCAACATTAGCGGAACAAAAATGAAAAATGTTTATTTTGTGGTAGATGTAAAAATGTAAAATCTAGAGATTTTGGGTGTATACAAAAACGCATCCATTTCCTAAAAATTTTTAACCACGGATTGAGTTTTTTAGTTGGGTGTTGGTTTCAAACGTTTATGGTTTTGTGATTTTTTCTTTTTGGTGAAAACATCTGAGTTAGGGAATTTTTTGTCAAATCCCCCTAACCCTCCTCACAGCACAAGGACAAAGCGGTCTGCGACTTCGCTCCACCTTCGTGCGGTCTTACGCACCGTCGCTGATTTGCTCCTGATAGAACAGCGTCTTGCCAAATTCCCTATTTGGCATACTAACCGCTCTCAATTGTCGGCTCTTTGTAATTGCGCGAATATTATCTTTAATAAACGCCTTAGCTTATTGATGCAGAATTTTGCGATTTTTAAGATCCGATACTAAAATGCCACTCTTTCATTAAACTTTTCGACTGGAAATTAGATTCTTTCTTTATTTCAACGAGAGATTAATCAAGATACCAGTTTCCCATCTGAATGCTGCCGAGTAATGAAATTGACATAGAACATTCGGCAGAATGCTGAATGAGGCGAGAGCGCACAGAAAGTAGGATACGCCGGTTCGTTAAGTGACAATTTACGAAGCGAGGGCAGTCACGCAATGACCAGCATAAGGCGGGGACAACTTTTTATGGAAATCGCTCCGCGATGATGGCCTCGAAGAGGCAAGTATCATGGATGATACGAGTAGTTTGTAAAGCGGGATTTCCACCATTCCCGCTTTACTCGGACATTTTCACCAAAAAGAAAAAATCACTAAACCATTAATGCCCGAAATCTTACCATACAAAAAATCCTTAACTTCTTTTAAGAAGTTAAGAAATTAAAAAAACAAATTTGATTGATAAATAGAGACAATTACCGACAAGAAGTTTAAGGAAATATCCATATTTATGGATGAAAATCAATCAAACAAACCACTCACTGCAAAAAATCCCGACAAAAACCAATAATCCCACAGAATTATTATTCATAAACGCTTTAAAACAGTTGCTGCGTTGGCGTTGTTTGATTAATGTTTGTTGATAGATAAATAACATCAAGGCTAATGCTAACGCGCTATAGTATATAAACGATAAATGATTGATTAACCCAACAATAAATAAACAGAGTATGGTGATCATTTGTAACGCACCAATCATTAATTTGTCATAACAACCAAATAGAATTGCCGTTGATTTAATACCAATTTTTATATCATCATTTCGATCGACCATAGCATACTCAGTATCATAAGCGACCGTCCAGCTAATATTCGCTAAACAAAGTAACCAGCAAGTTAATGGAAATTGCTCGATGGTTGCCGCGTACACCATTGGAATGCTCCAACTAAATGCTAACCCCAAAATAACTTGAGGAAGATGAGTATAACGCTTCATGAAAGGGTAAATCATGGCGGTTAATAAAGCAAAACAGGCAATTAACCAAGTCAATTTGTTTAAAGTTAACAATAAACCAAGCGCTATCCCTAAAAGTAATACTAGTGTCCATAAAGCATTTTTGGCAGTTAATGCACCGCGTGCCAATGGGCGATTTTGGGTTCGTTCGACATGGGTATCAAAGTGACGATCGGCATAATCATTTACCACACAGCCAGCCGCCCGCATAACAATTACACCTAAAACAAATATCACCGAGACATAAGTATAAGGCTGCCCAGTCAGCCAAATTGCCCAAAGTGTGGGCCATAGTAATAATAAGGTACCAATTGGTCGGTCTAACCGCATCAGTTGTAAATAAGCTAACATAATTTGGTGTTTATCTAAAAAGTAATAGCAGGATTATACCGTTTCCCTTAAAAGCTGCAATGTACAACAACTTGCGTATCGGTCAGTAACATTAAGATTTAAAAGCAAGTTGTCATAATGAGTAAACAACACGACACAGCTCAGATTGAAATCATTTGTAAATATTGTTCAACAATGACTGCCAATGCTTGATAAAATTGGCTAATGCCATTATTTTTTAATTTGGCTAAATAGTTAGATGACCAAATTATTAGATGTTGATTAATCAATTGCCATGCGGCTTGTGGTTGATTTTTATCTAACAACATAGCAAATGCCATTAACATTAATCCAAACTGATCTTCCGGCTCATTCATACCGGTATTAAGGGTTATCCCGTGTTGCTGTAAAAACTGACGATAACGCTCTTGTGATTCGCCCATTAATAACTGTTCTTGATCTAAATAAACGGATCCCCAAGGGGGTGCAGGCATATCACCCTGCCCTTCAAATAACAAAGAAAATTGATAATCAAGATCTGTATTACTTATCTCTGTCATTAATGTTTGGCACTGCTGACTAATTAATGATGGATTTTGCCAATCAATAAGTTTATCAATATGTAATAAAGGATTAATCAGTGGCTGTACAATCTGGCTATTTGGCGAATAATAAAAAAAAGCACCTAACACTTTTGCCACCGTTGCGCATGCTAACTTATCCAAGTTATTCTATCCCTTAATTATCATTAGACGATTTTTTCATCTTGATGAGTAAAACTGTTTGTTACTTATTATAATGGAATTATCCATAAATTATAAAATACAATGCGCCCACAAATTTCAGCAACAAAAACACAAGCAAAAGCGAAAATCGACAAGACCATCGAATAATTTGCTCGCCAAATATTGATAATCACTAACAACAAGGCAACTAAGATTAAAGCACATTCACCAATCATCCAACCACTTTGCTGAGCGGTGAGTTCTGGCGTAATAGTTGCCATTAAATTAGCATAAGGTATTTTTAACAATAGGATTAACAATCCGCCAATAAAAAAAACAACACTGCCCAACCGTTTCAAACCCAACATAGCGCTTGCAATCCCACCTAAAGCAAACATAGCGGTATACATTTGCAAGGCAGTGTAATACGTATCCCATGTTTTGACTGTTGGTAACATATAGGTTAAAACAATGGTCCAAACAAACACTATGCTTAATAAAATTAGAACGGCTGATAGTAGACCATTTACATAAGGAATCTTATTTATCTTCGAACAAATAACTCTAAAGAATTTGAACTTATCATTAGTTGGACAACACGAAAAATAATTTAATACTACTGAAGCAAAGGTGACACCAAATAATACACCAAAGGTAAAAATTTCGTTACTCATCGGCGAGCGACCAATACCAAAAATCACATTTAATGCGCGTAAAGGATGCCCTAAATGGAAAGAAGCAATGATCATGCCTATCGCCATAAAAATCAGGCTGATAACATTAATTTTTTGAATAATAGATAATTTATCTTTTGTATGATTAACCAGATAATATAAGCTACTCAAAAACACCATACCAGCGGATAGTTGCCCAAACACCGTAAAAAACACTAGAGGTAATTCATGCATATTACACCTCCTCTGGATTGAGTATTTTACCCAAAGTATCACCCGAAGCTTTAGCTTGGGGATGTGGTTTAATCACGATATTAGGTTTTGTTAACTGAGCATCAGGTAATGGCGCAATATTACGTTCTTCACCATAGCGCTCACGTAATTTATCGATTTGGTCAAAATCTAATGCACGTTGTGGACAAGACTCTACACATACTGGTTTTAGCCCCTCGGCCACACGTTCATAACAACCATCGCATTTTGACATCACCCGTTTTTGGTGATCATACTGAGGTGCACCATATGGACAGCGCATTTCACAATAGCGGCACCCTATGCACACATCTTGATTAACCACAACTAAACCATCTTCCTTGCGTTTATGCATCGCACCGGTTGGGCAACCTTGCACGCAAGTTGGTTGCTCACAATGATTACATGAAATGGATAAATAATAGGTAAAAGTATCATTTTGCCAAATACCATCAACTTGCTGCCATGAACCACCGCCATATTCATATACGCGGCGATAATGAACACCGAGCGCATTATCCTTTTCATCTTTACAACTTAATTGGCAAGTTTTACAACCAGTACACTTGGCAGAGTTAATATAAAATCCAAATTGCATTTTGCTCATCCCCCTATTACCTATGATGTCAATGACATCACCGACAATGGTTTAATCTCAACCAAATTGGTGTGCTGTGGATTCGATTTAGCCAGAACTGAAGGCCGCATAGAAGTTAAGCGATTCACACAACCACCAATATCAATGCCGGCCGCATTAGTTTTAGCCCATAATCCTTGCGGAATAGCAATCACGCCAGGTAATATTCTTGGTGTAACTTTAACGGGAATATAAAGTCGTCCTCGGTCATTAAAAACTTCAACAAGTTGACCATGCTTAATTTGACGTTGCTCTGCATCTAGTGGATTGATCCATATACTGCTTGCTACAGCTTCACGTAATTGAGGTAAATTACTATAACTTGAGTGACAATGACCTTTAATATGAAATCCTATCATTTGTAACGGATATTTTTGCCGCATAGCTATATCTTCACTCCCCTCAATAGCGGGTAGATAAGCTGGAATTGGGTAAAGCATATCCTGCTCATCAAACTCCCACTGACCGGCTATCTTAGCTAATGCTTCAGAATAGATTTCTATTTTACCGGACGGCGTATTTAATGGCTGATTAATCGGATCATCTCGAAAATCTTTTAACGCGATTTGTGCATCACTATCAGCTAATTTACGGTCAATCACACCCATCCCATCAGTGTCAGCAAAAGGGGGTAAATCGGGATTTTGCTTGCGCATTCTTTCATAGCTATAAGCTATCCACTCATCTTGAGTTCGCCCTTGCGTAAATTTATCTTTAACGCCCATTTTTTCAGCCAATTCAGTCAAAACCTCATATGCAGGGCGATTTTCCCATAATGGCTTAATAGCGCGCTGCATTCGAATAAAATAGTGATAAGCACCCGTTGCATAAGAATTATTGATAAGATCATTGCTTTCAACCGATGATACATCAGGTAGCAATAAATCAGCATATCGTGCCGATGCAGTCATATGGGTATCCCACACTAAAATAAATTCACATTTTGATTCATCTTGTAAAATTTGATGGGTTTGATTGAGATCAGCATGCTGATTGCCAATTACATTACTGGCATAACTCCATAAGAATTTGATACCCACATCGAGTTTATCTTTACCCAGTATATAAGAGTTTTTAGCAGTCATGCTATTTGGATCTGCAATAGCTTTCGTCCATAAAAAGAAAGGAATACTGGTTTTAATCGGATTTAAAAGGTTTAAACCTGGAACAGGATAAGTCACACTCCCTCCCCATGTTCCAATATTAGTACCACGTTTACCAAATTGACCTGTAATAATTGGTAATAACATAATTGCACGAGCCGTATGCTCACCATTTTGCCAGCGTTGAGCCCCCCAACCTTGAGAGATCCAAGCTGCTTTAGCATTGACAATATCAAGTGCAAGTTGCCGAATTTTTGCAGCAGGAATACCGGTCTTTTTCGCTGCCCATTCAGGGGTTTTAGCC
The DNA here is from genome assembly GCF_001690235.1 of Gilliamella sp. wkB292. NCBI lineage: Bacteria > Pseudomonadati > Pseudomonadota > Gammaproteobacteria > Orbales > Orbaceae > Gilliamella > Gilliamella sp. wkB292. Next base: position 43,988 of record NZ_LZGO01000024.1, on the reverse strand, counting down.
GTTCTATCATCCCCCAAACCTAAAATATACGATTTATAATCACTAAAAGGCGGCGCAGAATCAGGCAAAGTGTCAGCATTCCACCCCACACAATATCGATTAAGCATTGCCTCATCAATTTTATCTTCTTCCAGTAAAGCATAGCCAATTGCGGCAACTAATGCAGCATCGGTACCGGGAATAATTGGTATCCACTCGGCATTATAACCAACCACACTTTCACTACGCCTAGGATCGATAATAATTACTCGAGCGTTGCTTTGTGCTAATGCATTAAACAGCTCTGTAACTTGCCCACCGCCCGACATTCGCGTTTCGGCAACATTATGACCAAACATCACAACTAAATCAGAATGCTTTATTTGATCCAATAATGAATCTTTAGCATTACCATAAATATAAGGTTGAATGGCGGTTATCTGCCCACTTGAGTAATCACCATGATAATTAAGAAAGCCGCCAATACTGCTTAAAAATCGCTTACAGACATTACGCCCAGAAAGATTGGCACCCGTCGTGCCTGTGCCATATTGATAATAGATAGCCTCATTACCATATTGGTTGATGGTATATTTAAGTTTATCTGCAAGAAGATTAATGGCTTGGTCCCATGAAATGCGTTTAAATTTACCTTCACCTCGTTTACCGATACGGAGCATGGGATATTTTAAACGCTCAGGATCATAAGTTCGCCAACGAACAGCTCGACCTCGCAGGCAAGGACGGATTTGATGCAATCCAAAGGCTGGTTCGTTAATACCGTCTTCCGATGAAATTTTAGTAATAATGTCATTTTTTACATGTACTTTTAATGGACATCGACTACCACAATTAACTAAACAAGCACTATAAAAAATCTTCTCATCATTAGTAGGATTTGGTGCTAAACTATTTTCAGTTGTTGGATTAGGCTCGGCATAGGCAAATGGTAATTGAAAATTATTTGCGAGTGCAGCAACGCTCCCGACAGCGAGCGATTTTTGCAAAAAGTCGCGTCGAGTAATTTTATTTTCTGACTTGCTCATCTTATTCCCTTAATTTTTGTGTGGGATTTATCTATCATAATACTAAAAGTGTAATAAAAAAACTGAGAAATAGGAAAAAAACAAATTAACTTCAAATAAATTAATATAATAAAAATCATTATCAAATAACGCAGCTTTAAAAAACGTATTTTCAAATAAGCATAAATTTAATTTCATACATCTTAATGAAAGATTGGTATAATACCCCCATTTATCCGGATGAATAGAAAAATTATGTCACAATCCACATATAATGCCGTTGATATTGAAGTCCTAAAAGGACTTGATCCTGTCCGTCACCGACCAGGGATGTACACGGATACTACCCGTCCAAACCATTTAGGGCAAGAGGTCATTGATAACAGTGTTGATGAAGCAATAGCGGGACATGCCAAACAAGTTAAAGTCACACTTTATGAAGATAACTCATTAGAAGTGATTGATGATGGTCGCGGAATGCCGGTTGATATTCACCCTGAAGAAGGCGTTCCAGCGATTGAACTATTACTGTGCCGTTTACATGCAGGGGGTAAATTCTCTAATAAAAATTACCAATTTTCTGGTGGTTTACATGGGGTAGGTATCTCGGTAGTTAACGCTTTATCAAAGCGTGTAGAAGTCACCGTTAACCGTGATGGGCAAGTGTATCAAATCGCGTTTGAAAATGGTGATAAAGTCGAGGATTTACATGTTATTGGTACATGTGGTCGTCGTAATACAGGGACCAAGGTTCATTTTTGGCCTGACGAAAAATATTTCGACTCACCAAGGTTTTCTGTACCACGTTTAACGCACCTATTGAAGGCCAAAGCTGTACTTTGCCCCGGTCTTGAAATCATTTTTAAAGATAAGATCAACAATACCGAGCAACGCTGGTGCTATCAAGACGGTTTAAAAGATTACCTAATGGAATCAGTGAGTGGTTACACGCTTTTACCAGAAGAGCCCTTTACTGGTAGCCATAATGGTGAAACTGAAGCAGTTGAATGGGCGCTACTTTGGATGCCTGAAGGCGGTGAACTGTTAACTGAAAGTTACGTTAACTTAATTCCAACGGTTCAAGGCGGTACTCACGTAAATGGTCTACGCCAAGGTCTGCTCGATGCAATGCGTGAATTTTGTGAATTTCGTAACCTATTACCACGAGGTTTAAAACTCACTGCCGATGATATTTGGGAACGCTGCGCTTATGTACTGTCGGTAAAAATGCAAGAACCTCAGTTTGCCGGCCAAACCAAAGAACGCCTTTCATCAAGACAAAGCGCTGCATTCGTTTCGGCAATTGTTAAAGATGCCTTTAGCCTTTGGTTAAATCAACATGTACAAGTCGCTGAATTACTGGCTGAAATGGTCATTTCAAGTGCGCAAAAACGCCTACGAGCATCAAAAAAAGTTATTCGTAAAAAGCTCACAAGCGGTCCTGCTTTACCGGGTAAATTGGCCGATTGTTCTTCACAGGATTTAAGCCGAACCGAACTCTTTTTAGTGGAAGGGGATTCTGCGGGAGGTTCAGCAAAACAGGCTCGAGACCGTGAATATCAAGCGATTATGCCGTTAAAAGGTAAAATCTTAAATACTTGGGAAGTCTCATCAGACGAGGTCTTAGGTTCACAAGAAATCCATGACATTTCGGTCGCTATTGGTATTGATCCCGACAGTGATGATTTGAGTCAATTACGATATGGTAAAATCTGTATTTTAGCTGATGCCGATTCCGATGGATTACATATAGCTACGCTGCTTTGTGCGCTTTTTGTTCGCCATTTTAAAGCCATGGTAGAACATGGGCATGTCTTTGTTGCCATGCCGCCACTCTATCGTATCGATCTTGGTAAAGAAGTTCACTATGCCCTAGATGAAGAAGAAAAAGAAGGGATTTTAGATCAGTTAAAACGTAAAAAAGGCAAACCAAATGTCCAACGTTTTAAAGGTTTAGGTGAAATGAATCCACTGCAACTACGTGAAACAACGATGGATCCGAATACTCGCCGTTTAGTTCAGTTATCATTAGATAATTCCGAAGAAACAATGGCATTAATGGATATGCTACTTGCGAAAAAACGCTCAGAAGATCGCCGTGAATGGTTACAAGAAAAAGGTGACCAAGTCCAACTTGATGTCTAACATAAAGAATGATTTAGAGGAACAATAATGAGTGAGATAACTCATGACGGAGTAGAAGTTCAATCGCTACGTACCTTTACTGAAAGCGCTTATTTAAACTACTCGATGTATGTCATTATGGATCGTGCACTGCCATTTATTGGTGACGGTTTAAAACCAGTGCAACGACGTATTGTTTATGCCATGTCAGAATTAGGGCTTAATGCTCAAGCTAAATTTAAAAAATCAGCGCGTACCGTTGGTGATGTTTTAGGTAAATATCACCCACATGGTGATAGCGCCTGTTATGAAGCAATGGTATTAATGGCTCAGCCATTTTCCTACCGTTATCCTTTAGTTGACGGACAAGGTAACTGGGGTGCGCCAGATGATCCCAAATCCTTTGCCGCTATGCGTTATACCGAATCACGCTTATCGAAATATGCTGAACTGCTATTAGGCGAGTTAGGGCAAGGCACGGTCGATTATACCCCTAACTTTGATGGTACATTACAAGAGCCGAAAATGTTACCGGCTAGATTACCCAATATCTTATTAAATGGTACCACCGGTATTGCAGTAGGGATGGCAACTGACATACCACCGCATAATATCCGTGAAGTAGCTAATGCCGCTATTATGTTAGCTGATAATCCTAAAGCAACACTGAGTGAAGTGATGGCTCACATTCAGGGGCCGGATTTTCCAACTGAAGCCGAGATTATCACCTCACCAGAAGATATTGCAAAGATTTATCAAACTGGACGTGGATCAATTCGCATGCGTGCCGTTTGGAAAAAAGAAGACGGTGATATTGTTATTACTGATCTACCACACCAAGTTTCAGGTGCAAAAATATTAGAACAAATCGCCGCACAAATGCGAGCAAAAAAACTGCCGTTAATTGAAGATTTACGTGACGAGTCAGATCATGAAAATCCAACGCGTCTAGTGATTGTTCCTCGGTCCAATCGCGTTGATTTAGAACAAGTGATGAATCATCTATTTGCGACAACCGATCTGGAAAAAAGCTATCGTGTTAATATGAACATGATTGGGCTTGATAACCGCCCAGCAGTGAAAGGCTTAGTTGAAATTCTTACCGAATGGTTAGAGTATCGCCGTAATACCGTAACCAGACGTCTAAACTATCGTTTAGACAAGGTTTTAAAACGCCTTCATATTTTAGATGGTTTATTAATAGCTTTTTTAAATATTGATGAAGTTATTGAAATTATTCGGCATGAAGACGATCCAAAAGAAGAATTGATTAAACGATTTGCCTTGAGTGAAACACAAGCAGAAGCGATTTTAGAGTTAAAACTGCGTCATTTAGCAAAATTAGAAGAGATGCGTATTAAAGGCGAACAAGCTGATCTAGCTAAAGAACGCGATCAACTACAAGCTCTACTTGACTCACCAAGAAAACTCAGTAATTTAATCAAAAAAGAGTTACAGCAAGATGCTGAAAAGTATGGCGACGATCGCCGTTCGCCAATTGTTGAACGTAGTGAAGCTAAAGCGATTACCGAACAAGAATTAACACCGTCAGAACCTGTTACTATTGTGCTGTCCGAAATGGGCTGGGTAAGAGCGGCTAAAGGGCATGATATCGATCCAGTTGGGCTAAGTTATAAAGCGGGAGACAGCTTCAAAGCAGCAGCCAAAGGTAAAAGTAATCAACCAGTTGTCTTTATTGATTCAACTGGTCGCAGCTACGCTATTGAACCCAATACATTACCATCCGCTCGAGGTCAAGGCGAACCGCTTACCGGAAAATTGGCACTCCCTGCTGGGGCAATAGTTGAACATGTCCTTATGTCAGCTAACGAAAATCAAAAATTATTACTGGCATCAAGTGCAGGTTATGGTTTTATTTGTCAATTTAGTGATTTAGTTGCGCGCAATCGTAATGGTAAAGCTATCATTAATTTATCTAATCAGGCTCAGGTATTACCACCTATTGAAATTACTGATGAAGAAAGCTTACTGTTATCCATCACAAAAGCAGGACGCATGCTAATTTTTCCGGTAAAAGACTTACCCGAATTAGCCAAAGGCAAAGGTAACAAAATTATTTCACTTGCCGGTAGTGATGATAGTTTAGCGTATATGATGTTAATCACACCAACAACATCAATAACCTTACATGTTGGTAAACGCAAACTAACGCTTTATCCTGCTGATTTACAAAAATTTACTGCAGAACGCGCGCGTAAAGGTAGTGCTTTACCTCGCGGACTACAAAAAATAGATCGAATTGAGGTGAACGAATAATATGTCTTTTATTTGGGCGATTATTACAGGCTTTGTGTTAAGCATTGTCTTAAAAACAAGTTGGGGTTTTATACTGGGTCTTTTTATTGGCCCAATGCTTTATCAAGCATTTTGTAATAAATTAACCAATCAACGAACCCAAGCAAATCCAACGCTCTATCTAACCGTTGTTTTTGAAGTATTGGGACATTTAAGTAAAGCTAAAGGTGTGGTGACCCAAGATGATATCAATCTGGCTCGCCAATTTATGGATAGATTACAACTTGATAGTAACAGCCGCCAGTTAGCTCAAGAATCATTCAATCGCGGCAAAGCTAGTGATTACCCACTACGTTCACGTCTGGCTGAGCTCTATGCACAATACCGTTACCGACGTAATGTGTTAAATATTTTTTGTGAACAACTCATTCAAGCCGCGCTGGTTGATGGTCAATTGGATGATAAAGAGTTAGAAATTCTTTTTATTGTAGCAGATGAATTTAATATACCTCGTCAGCAAATGGCGGCGTATATCAAAATGATGATGGCAAGCTATCATTTTGGTCAAAATAGTCATGGTTACTCACAAAATCAATATAACCAACATAGTCAATATAATCAGGGTAATAATTATGGCGGTTACCAAGGTCGCTCGACTCAATCAGATTTGCAAAATGCTTACAAAATTTTGGGCGTTGAGACGACAGCTGAAATCTCAGAAATTAAACGCGCTTATCGTAAATTAATGAATGAGCATCATCCAGATAAACTGGTATCAAAAGGTTTACCGAAAGAGATGTTAGAAGCCGCTAAAAAACGTGCGCAAGAAATTCAAGCCGCTTATGATCTTATTAAAGCATCCCGAGGATTTAAGTAGAGACTATCATTATGATGCATTGGCGTTCAATTATCAGAATCGTTGGATTGTTAATAGCCTTATTATCGATATTTATGCTTTTACCAGCACTGGTCGCGTTGATTTATCGTGACGGTGCGGGAGCGATTTTTGTTCGTTCATTTTTTGCAGCGCTAGTTTTAGGTTGTGTTTTATGGCTTCCTAATCGAAATCACCGCCATGAACTTACCACGCGTGAGGGATTTTTTATTGTCGTACTATTTTGGTTAGTATTAGGGACTATCGGTGCCTTTCCCTTTATTTTTGACAACCATATCAACCTTAACTTAACCACAGCTTTTTTTGAATCGTTTTCTAGCTTGACCACAACAGGCGCAACCACTATTGTGCATCTTGACCATCTACCTAAAGCACTACTTTTTTACCGGCAGTTGCTACAATGGCTCGGCGGGATGGGTATTATCGTATTAGCCGTAGCCATTTTACCATTATTAGGGGTCGGGGGTATGCAGCTTTATCGGGCCGAAATTCCTGGTCCACAAAAAGACAGTAAAATGCGACCACGTATTGCCGAAACAGCAAAAACACTGTGGTCAATTTACATTTTGCTCACCACCCTATGTGCTATTTGCTTATGGCTTGCTGGCATGAATGTGTTTGACGCCATTTCGCACAGTTTCTCGACAATTTCGATGGGCGGATTTTCAACCCATGATAATAATCTAGCTTATTTTAACAGTCCGGCCATTAATTATATTGTGACCATTTTTCTAATCTTATCGGGTTGTAATTTTGCACTACACTTTGCGGCACTAAATGGGTTTTCTATCAGTGTTTATTGGCGAGATCAAGAATTTAGAACCTTCCTTTTTATTCTTATAATTTTAATTATTATCTGTGCTTTTGTTATTTATGTCTATCAACCACAACGCCATCTAAGTATTGATAAAATTATATTACAAGTAGTCTCAATAGCCGCAACCGTTGGCTTTACGGTTGATGATATTAATACCTGGCCGTCTTCATTACCTATTTTCTTACTTTCTGCATCATTTATCGGTGGCTGCGCTGGTTCTACCGGTGGTGGATTAAAGGTAGTGCGTGTATTATTACTCTTTATGCAAGGTTCACGTGAATTAAAGCGTTTAATTCACCCTAACGCAATTTATACCTTAAAACTCAATAACCGCGTCGTACCCGAACGCATAATCGAAGCGGTTTGGGGGTTCTTTTCTGCTTATGCGTTAGTCTTTTTAGTCAGTCTATTTATAATTATGGGCACAGGCATTGATGCTACAGATTCTTTTTATATTGTCTCTTCATCCCTAAATAACTTAGGTGTTGGGCTAGGTAGTGTAAGCGATAACTTTGCTAATGTGAGTGATTTAGTCAAATGGGTAATGGTTGTCGATATGTTATTTGGCCGATTAGAAATCTTCACCTTGTTAGTATTATTTACACCAACTTTCTGGCGTAGCTAAGGATTGGTGATGTTTGTCAGGAATCATTTCTACTTATCAATCAAACTCGTTTTTTAAATTTCTTAATTTCTTAAAAGAGATTTTCTGGTTTGGTTGGAGGTTCGGACGTTAGTGGTTTTGCTGATTTTTCTTGTCAGTGAACACGTCCAAATTAAGGGATTTTTTGCGAAATCCACTAACAACCCCTAGCAGCACAAGGACAAAGTGGCCTGCGACTTCCCTCCGCCTTCGTGCGGTCTTACGCACCACCGCTGATTTGTTCCTGACAAAACAGCGCCTTGCCAAATATCCCTGTTTGGCATGCTAACCGCGCTCAGTTGTCGGCACGTTGTAATTGCGCGGATATGTGCTTTAATAAGCGTCTTAGCTTATTGATGCGGAATTTTCAAGATTCAGAGCTCAATACTAAAACACCTATTTCGCTTAGATTTTTTTGTTTGGTTTGGGTTTCGGACATTAATGGTTTTGCTGATTTTTCTTGTCTGTGAACACGTCCGAGTTAAGGGATTTTTGCGAAAGCCCCTAACATCCCCGCTTTACTGGGACGTAATTATCGTTATGAAAAAATCACTCAGCCAGAAACGTCCGAAATCTCACCCTACCCCAAAATCACCCAATCTCGTTCAGAACTTGAAAGAAACGCCTACATTAAAGTAAAAAACTTCCCCACTCTCAATCACAAAACCACCAAATTTTGACAAAAATTATAAATATTTTATTGATTATTTAGCCAATTACAGACAGAATTACTGGGCAGCATGTGCTGTATTTATTTGAGGTAATCACCTGACATATGGAATGGATCATGGATCCTACAATCTGGATTGGTTTATCTACTCTGGTTGTACTTGAAATCGTCCTTGGTATTGATAACATTGTTTTCATTGCCATTCTTGCCGAGAAACTTCCCCCCCAACAACGAGATAAAGCACGCGTCACGGGGCTAGCTTTTGCATTAATTACACGCATTATTTTACTAATGTTTGCAGGCTGGTTAGTCACTCTTACAACGCCTTTATTTTCGATATCAGGAATAAGTTTTAATGCACGCCAATTAATTATGTTAATTGGAGGGATATTTTTACTATTTAAAGCCACCATGGAGCTCAATGAACGACTTGAAGGTGCTTCACAGGAAGATGGCAAACCGAAAAAAACATCTCATTTTTGGACCGTTGTCGCACAAATTGTCGTACTTGATGCCGTATTTTCGCTCGATTCGGTGATTACTGCCGTTGGGATGGTAGAACATATTCCAGTGATGATAATTGCAGTATGTATAGCAATTGGAATCATGATGGTCGCCAGTAAACCGCTTGCCAATTTTGTTAATTCACATCCAACAATCGTTATCCTCTGTTTAAGTTTTCTATTGATGATTGGTTTTAGTTTGGTTGCTGAAGGATTTGGTTTTGCAATACCTAAAGGTTACTTATACGCCGCAATTGGCTTCTCGATTATGATTGAATTTTTCAATCAATTAGCGATCTTTAATCGTCGTAAAGCGTTAAACAAAAAACCATTACGTGAACGCACAGCCGAAGCGATATTACATTTACTTAAAGGCGATGCCGAAGAAGATCCAGACACGCATACCGTTGATGTTGTATCTGATGCCAATAAAAAAGTATCAGTATTTAATCATCAAGAACTGAGTATGGTTGAACGGGTACTCGGGCTTGCACAGCGTTCGGTAAGCAGTATTATGACCTCAAGATTAAATGTTGATATGATCAACATTAATGAAAATCGTGAAGTTATTTTAAAAGAAATTTTCGATAATCCACATTCACGATTAGTGGTGACTGATACAGCTTCAATTGATGAACCATTAGGCATTATTCAGGTTAATGATCTTTTAAAAGATGTACTACAAAACAAAGAGCCGATTGATATTAGTGCACTAATAAAACAACCGCTGATTTTTCCAGAAACAGTCTCGTTATTAGTTGCGTTAGAACAATTTAAAAAAGCTAAAACCCATTTTGCCTTTGTGGTTGACGAATTTGGTTCAATGCAAGGTGTTGTGACTGTCACAGATATCATTGAAACCATCGCGGGGGACTTTCCAACCGAAGAAGAGGAAATCGACGCCAAACATGATATTCAATGCTTAGAGGATAATAGTTGGATAGCTAATGGTTATATTCCTGTTGAAGAATTGATCAGGTTTGTCCCAATCCCTATTGATGATAAAAGAGAATATCATACCTTAGCGGGACTTTTGATGGAAAAAGCGCAGCATTTACTTAATGTTGGCGATACCATCCAAATTGGTGATTATCAATTTGAAATTGCCGAAGTAGAAAGTCATCGTATTCTTAAAGTCAAAATTAAACTAAACAAACCGGAATAAGACAGTTAGCATAAAATGCATTAGCCCACCTAAGTGGGCTAAAACTAAGTTAACTCATTATGATAGTACATTCGTTACTTATCGAACTAACTGGAAATGGTTTGGCTATCCTACCAAGCAAGACTCAATCACCCTTTTTTAAAGCTATTGAAACTACTAAAGTAGAAAGTCAATCGTATTCTTAAAGTCAAAATTAAACTAAACAAACCGGAATAAGTCAGTTAGCATAAAATGCATTAGCCCACTTAAGTGGGCTAAAACTAAGTTAACTTTTGATTAAAAAGCGCCGTTTGTTTATTAAATCAAAGCTAAATCTGTTAACTGTCCGACTTAAAGCATGAAATAGCTAAATTGCCGATTTTTTTCAAAGCAATTATTCATATCTAAAAATAGTAAATAAAGCTTAAACCAAACTATTTACCTGTTACAGTGATTGGTGAATAACTGTATCTATTAATTCAAAAAATCATCATGTTATGTTAACATTAACACACTCCATACTTTCAAACTCACCCTTTACAAAGCAAGGAGGTATACATGCATGACACCGGGCCTTTACTCATTGCCATTATCGGCGGCATTGTACTTGCCACCCTACTTGGATTACTCGCTAATCGTTTACGTATTTCCCCGCTAGTCGGTTATCTTATTGCCGGTATTATTGTTGGACCCACAACACCTGGATTTGTTGCAGATACATCAATTGTGCAAGAACTAGCAGAAATAGGCATTATTTTGTTAATGTTTGGTGTAGGGCTACACTTTTCATTAAAAGATCTTATGCAAGTAAAAAACATTGCTATTCCCGGTGCAATTGTTCAAATTACCGTTGCCACATTGCTTGGAATGGGTATGTCTAGCTTGATTGGATGGCCGATTTTAACAGGATTAGTATTTGGGCTGTGCTTATCTACTGCAAGTACAGTTGTATTACTCAGAGCCCTAGAAGATCGAAATCTGATAGAGAGTCGTCGTGGTAAAATTGCAGTGGGATGGCTAATTGTTGAAGATTTAGTCATGGTGTTAACACTTGTATTGCTACCTGCGATTGCTACCATGTTTAGTGATAGCGATAACTATAATACAATCGATGTTGTCAAAGAAGTCGCCAAAACTATAGGTCTTGTAATTCTTTTTATCGCTATCATGATTGTAATTGGTCGACGAACGATTCCTTGGCTATTAGCCAAAAGTGCCGCAACAGGTTCTGAAGAGCTTTTCACACTAACCGTACTTGCTATTGCTTTAGGTATTGCTTTAGCAGCAGTACAACTGTTTGGCGCTTCATTTGCATTGGGCGCTTTTTTTGCGGGAATGGTATTAACTGAATCGGATTTTAGCCATCGGGCCGCTAAAAATATCTTGCCATTAAAAGATGCCTTTGCCGTACTATTTTTTGTTTCAGTTGGAATGTTATTCAAACCACAAATATTACTGATTCACCCTATTGCCGTATTGTCGGTGATTGTAATAATCATTTTAGGCAAATCACTCGCTGCATATTTGATAGTCAGATTATTTGGTTATTCTAAACGCACCGCTTTAACTATTTCAGCAAGTCTGGCGCAAATTGGTGAGTTTGCTTATATTCTTGCGGCATTAGGTATCACTTTACAGATCTTTCCTGATGAAGCGCATAGCCTAATTTTAGCTGGTTCTATCATATCTATTGTGCTCAACCCTTTCATATTTAATATGCTCGAATACTACTTATCACGCACTGAAAACATTGTTGATAGAATGATTGATCCCATTATTGAAATTAACCAACAAATACCCGAGGTTGAAAACCATGCTATTTTAATTGGCTATGATAGATTAGGTAGTATGATTGCCGAAAAATTAATTGCCCATCACGTGCCGTTTATAGTGATCGAGCCGTCACTAACTTTAGTTGAAAAAATTCGCCATGATGGATTAATTGCGGTATTTGGTAATGCAATAAAGCCGGGGATCCTCAATTTTGCTCATATCAAATCAGCCAAATGGTTAATTATTACCTCGCCAAATGGCTATAAATCAGCAGAAATATCGCAACAGGCGAAAACGGTGAATCCTGATTTAGAAATTTATGTACGAGCATTTTACGAAGATGAAATCGAATATATTGAAGAACATGGTGCAACCAAAGTTGTTACCGGTGAAGAAGAGATTGCAAATCACCTTTTACAGTTTCTTAATATTGATAAACAACATGAAACAAATAATCAATATCAAGTTAGTCAAACCATGTCGATTGATATGGAAACTTCAAATACTAACAATAATTTAAAAGTTAAAATAGATATTCCGGTAAATGCTAATCTTGCCGCAGGAAATGGTAGTCCGATAGAATAACACTTGACCTAAATAAATAACTGGCAATAATAACGCAGTAAAAACTCTGTTTATTGTAAGATGTGGAGTGAATACTTCGCATCTTTTCTATTTTTGGCTTACAAAAATTTTAGATAAACACAGCAAAAACACACTAAATGCACATTGACTATTATCAATCAAAATTAGGCCTTAACTTATGAATTCAATATTCGAAAAAGTATTTCAATTGAAAGAGAAAAAAACCACCATTGGTACCGAAATCATTGCTGGTTGTACCACCTTTCTTACTATGGTTTATATCATCTTTGTTAACCCGTCTATCTTATCTGCAACCGGTATGGATACTTCTGCGGTATTCGTTCTTACCTGTGTGGTGACAGCTGTTGCCACTATTTTAATGGGTTTGTTTGCCAATTTACCGATCGCATTGGCCCCAGCGATGGGACTTAACGTATTTTTTGCCTATGGGATTTGCGGCGCAATGGGCTATTCTTGGCAAATTGGCATGGGCGCGATATTTTGGGGTTCTTTAGTCTTTTTCGCTTTATCACTATTTAAAGTACGTCATTGGTTAATTGAGCATATTCCACAATGTTTACGAGTAGGGATTAGTGCAGGTATTGGACTATTTATTGCCTTTATGGGCTTCCAAAATATGGGCATAGTCGTGAGTTCACCGGCAACACTCTTAACCATGGGCAATATCTTATCACTCAAAGTCTTATTAGGCTCTCTTGGTTTTTTTATTATTATTATTTTAGCAGCGCGCAATTTCCATGCAGCGGTTTTAATTTCAATATTTGTAGTCACACTACTGGCGTTATGGCTTGATCCTAATATTACGTATCAAGGTGTAGCGGCAGTGCCACCGAGTGTCGCACCAGTTGTTGGTCATGTTGATCTTGCTGGCTCATTCAACATTGGTATTATGGGTGTGATTTTTTCAGTGATGATTGTTAGCTTATTTGATTCATCAGGCACAATTTTAGCCTTAACCGACAAAGCAGGCATTTCGGACGAAAAAGGACGCTTTCCTAAAATGCGTCAAGCACTATTAATCGATAGCTTTAGCTCATCACTAGGCGGATTATTTGGTACATCATCTGTATTAACTTATATTGAAAGTTCTGCGGGTATTTCGGTTGGTGGACGAACTGGCTTAACAGCTGTTGTGGTTGGAATCTTATTCTTACTGATGACCTTTTTATCACCGCTTGCACATTTAGTACCAAGTTATGCCACATCTGGCGCACTCATATTTGTCGGTATTTTAATGGTTTCAAGTTTAGTCAAAGTTAACTGGTCTGATTTAACCGATGCAACGCCTGCATTTATTACCGCTTTGATGATGCCTTTTGCCTTTGCAATTACTGAAGGTGTTGCGCTTGGCTTTATCTCTTATGTGGTATTAAAAACCTGTACAGGTAAATTTAAAGAACTCAATCTTTGTGTAATTATTTTTGCATTATTGTTCGCATTAAAATTTATCTTTATTGATCATCACTAATTTAAACAGCTATTGCTACGATTAACACCGTAGTAATAGCTTAGTTACTTACCAACCAGCTAATCTTCAAAAATCCTCATTATTCAGTCAAAAAAATCATTCATTATCAAACATGTCACTAGAGGTGCTTATAGAGTTTGATCTGCATCACAAAAATAAAAAAACATAAAATAATTACAAAATTTAATAATTGTCGTTAGTTTCAAATTTAATGCATATTGATTACAACGTATTAACACAACTGTGCTTAACACTAAATTAAAACAAGCAAAGATAACTCTCTCATTAACTTATTAGGCACCATTTAGAGGAATATTATGAATCAATATTACGACAAAATAGATAGAATCAACTATGAAGGAACACAATCAGATAATCCTTTTGCATTTCGACATTATGATCCAAACCAGATAATTTTAGGTAAAACAATGGCTGAACATTTACGTTTTTCAATCTGCTATTGGCATACTTTTTGTTGGGCAGGTACCGATATGTTTGGTTCTGGTTCGTTTGATTATCCTTGGCAAAAAAGTAGTGATCCTTTAATCAATGCTAAAGCAAAAGCCGAGATTGCTTTTGAGTTTTTCTACAAAATGAATGTTCCTTTTTATGCTTTTCATGACGTGGATGTTTCACCTGAGGGGAGTTCAATTCAAGAATACATCAATAATTTATCCACTATGACTGACATTTTGCTAGAAAAACAACAACAAACAGGCGTTAACCTACTTTGGGGCACAGCAAATTGTTTCACTAATCCAAAATATGCAGCGGGTGCGGCAACTAATCCGGATCCAGAAGTTTTTGCTTGTGCAGCAACGCAAGTTGTCTATGCGATGAATGCCACACATAAACTTGGTGGACAAAATTATGTGCTATGGGGTGGTCGTGAAGGCTATGAAACACTTTTAAATACCGATCTTCGTAAAGAAAGACAACAACTGGGTAAATTTATGCAATTGGTTGTTGAAAACAAACATAAAATTGGTTTTAAAGGTGCATTACTAATCGAACCTAAACCTCAAGAACCCACCAAACATCAGTATGATTATGATGTTGCCACTATTTATGGTTTCTTAAAACAATTTGGACTAGAAAACGAGATAAAAGTTAACATCGAAGCTAATCATGCCACCCTTGCTGGTCACTCTTTTCAACATGAAGTTGCCTCAGCTATCTCACTTGATATTTTTGGTTCGCTTGATGCCAATCGAGGCGATCCACAATTAGGTTGGGATACCGATCAGTTTCCAAATAGTGTCGAAGAAAATACTCTTGTCATGTATGAAATCCTAAAAAGTGGTGGTTTTAAAACAGGCGGTCTAAATTTTGATGCCAAAATTCGCCGTCAAAGCGTTGATAAATACGATGTCTTTTATGGTCATATTGGCGCTATTGATACTATGGCGTTATCATTGAAAAGTGCAGCAAAAATGCTCGAAAGCCAAACATTAAGCCAATGTGTTACCAATCGTTATGCTGGTTGGGATAAACAACTTGGTAACGATATATTACAGGGAAAAATGTCATTACAACAAATTGCAGAGTATAGTCTAAAACATAAATTACAACCAAAAACACGTAGTGGAGAGCAAGAAAAACTTGAAAACTTAGTCAATAAGTTCATTTTTGGCTAATCGTTAGGCAACATAAGTTTATTAGGGCTACAAACCCGTAGCCTTAATAAACATTGTAGTGGAGAAATATATGTATATTGGTATTGATTTAGGCACTTCCGGTATAAAAGTCATTCTCATGGATGAACAGCAAAACATTATCGCATCGACAACACAACCTCTTAGCGTGTCTCGCCCTTTTCCGCTTTGGTCAGAACAAGATCCAAATCAATGGTGGCAAGCGACCAATATAGCGATGCGTGAACTTCGTTCACTGCATGATTTACAACACGTTAAAGCGATTGGTTTAAGTGGGCAAATGCATGGAGCAGTATTATTAGATAAACAATTGCAAATTTTAAGACCAGCCATCTTATGGAATGATGGCCGCTGCGATGCCGAGTGTCATCAATTAGAACAGCAAGTCCCGAATTCAAGAAAAATTACCGGTAATTTAATGATGGCTGGCTTTACTGCGCCTAAAATCAAATGGGTTAAAAATCATGAGCCAGACATTTTTGCCAAAATCGATAAAGTGCTCCTGCCTAAAGATTATTTACGTCTTAACATTACCGGACAATTGGCATCAGACATGTCAGATTCAGCCGGCACCATGTGGTTAGATGTTGAAAAACGTGATTGGAATGATGATCTATTAGCCGCTTGCGGACTAAGCAGGCATCATATGCCGACGCTATTTGAAGGTAACCAAATCACCGGTTATGTCAACGATGAAGTTGCAAAAAGTTGGGGAATTAATACCATTCCGGTGGTTGCTGGTGGCGGTGATAATGCAGCTGGTGCAATTGGTGTTGGGCTCTATCAATCAGGACAAGCGATGTTATCACTTGGCACCTCGGGCGTCTACTTTGCTGTCACAGATCATTTTATTAGTCAACCTGAACAGGCTATTCACAGTTTTTGCCATGCATTACCAAATCGTTGGCATCTTATGTCCGTAATGTTAAGCTGCGCATCTTGCCTTGATTGGGGCTGCCAATTATTATCAATTAAAGATGTACCTACGCTAATTTCATTAATTCAAACCGATCAAACTGATGCTAAACCTCCCATCCAATTTTTACCTTATTTATCTGGCGAAAGAACGCCACATAATAATCCTGAAGCGAAAGGCGTATTTTTTGGCTTAACTAATCAGCACAACAAAGTAGACTTAGCTAAAGCCATATTGTTAGGTGTCAGTTACGCACTGGCTGACGGTATCGATGTCGTTGCGAAAACTGGCATTTCGCCCGATAAAATAATGGTAATTGGTGGCGGGGCAAAAAGTGCCTACTGGCGACAATTAATCTGTGATATTTCTGGTTATCCTATTGAATATTGTGAAGGCGGTGAAGTGGGTCCGGCATTAGGGGCAGCTAAATTGGCCCAAATTGCTTGCCATCCAGATACCCCTATAAACGATTTATTACCTTCACCAAAAGTAATTCAGCTGCATCAACCTAACCGTGATAATTATCAAATCTATCAACAACAACGCGCTGTTTTTAGACAGATTTATCAGCAACTAAAACCACTCATGTGTTAATGATCATCAAAGGAGGAAGGAATCATGTTACCTTCCCCCTTATTTCCACTATCGAAAACCAATCATATCAATACTTAAGTAAATCGCTCTTCCCAATAAAAAGGCGTTAACATAACATTATTGTGTCAATAAACTACCGCTAGCTTGATTGGCGATTGTTACACACCACCTGTGCTAAGCAGATCTTTTTTAGAATTAAAAATCTTAATTTACCTGCCAATTTTTTATATTTTTCAGATTGTGACAAATATCTCATAAACCAAATTTCATAAATTTAAAACCAAATTTGATAATAACAAAATAAACAGAGATAAATTATATTGAAAAGCACGTTTTAATTTATCTGTTATGCAACTTATATTTTTCATTGAGTATCAATAATTTAACGATAAGAGAAAAATAACATGCTAAAAATAAATAATCCCGTTATACCCGGTATGTCACCCGACCCATCGATTATTCGTGTCGATGATATTTATTACCTTGTAACCTCGACTTTTCATTGGCTACCAGCGATACAAATTTTTAAATCAACTGATTTAGCCAATTGGCAACTTATTGACTATGTGTTTAAACAAGGAGAAATTAATTTATCAGGAACACATACACCAGCAGGAATATGGGCCCCACATTTATCGTACGATCGCATCACCAAAAAATATTGGCTTATTTACTCTCACATGATCAATATGGCCGGACGAGAATTTAATGCCGATACCTATGTAACGTTTGCCGATAATATTCAGGGTCCTTGGTCTGCACCTATCTACATCACCTCAATAGGTTTTGATCCTGCACTGTTTCATGATGAGGATGGTAAACATTATTTAACCATTCTAGAATGGGAAACACGTCAAGGTTACCAAGCACCGGGTAATATCGTAATAGCCGAAATCGATTTAGACCATAAAAAATTAGTAAGCCCTTGGGTTCGCCTTACACAAGGTTTCACCACACGAGGCTGCGCCGAAGCACCGCAACTTTATAAAAAACAGGATTATTATTATTTGTTAATCGCAGCTGGAGGGACCGGTTATGCACATGGCATTGAAATTGGGCGTAGTAAAACTATTTTTGGCCCTTACCAACCTCATCCATCATTAGAACCTATTGTGACATCTTCGCCTAATCATCTATTTTCATTGGGCGATCCTGATGCGGGTCATTTTGAAATGTATAATCCTAACTCAATCATGCAAAAAGCTGGACATGGTTCACTAGTTGAGACACAAAATGGCGATTGGTACATTGCTCATCTGATGTCCAGACCGATAAAAAACACATTACTAAATCCACTTGGACGCGAAACTTCAATCCAAAAAATGCAGTGGACTGACGACGGTTGGTTAGTCATGGCTGATGGTTCTAATTTGGCTAAAATGGATTTCGACTCTGAACTACCACTTGGTAAGCCACTCAATCACGATGTGATTGATGAGTTTGATGGATCATATTCATTACGTTTTATGACACCTTATAGAAATCAAACCACTAATTGGGTCAATAGCTATGAACGCACAAGTCATCTCAGGATATATGGGCAAAATTCACTATTTTCTCAAGTTAATCCGGCTATCATGGCAACAAGGGCCACATCGTTTAATTATCACGTTCAAACCAAAGTCGAATTCCAGCCCGAGCATTATTCACAAACGGCAGGAGTTGGGCTTTACTATGATGCCAATAATTGGATTTACTTTCACTTAACCTATAACGAACAACTAAAAACTACCGTTCTTAGCCTTCTACAAGCAAAGTTAGGCGTTCGAATCGAGTTCACCAATCACCGTGTTGCTATACCTCATGGTGTTGTTGAACTCAAAATAGTCTATCAACAAGGTATTATTGAACTATTTTACAAACGCGATAACGCTTGGCTATCTTTCATGAGTAATTTGGATGTCCTTTACTTATCTGATGAAGGCGTTAATGGCGAGCCGGGTGAAATAGGTGGATTTACTGGCTTATTTAATTTTATTGCCTCTGTCGATAGCTATCAGCATCAATCTTATGCTGACTTTGACTATTACTATGTAATAAATAATGATTGAGATTTAAGGCGATATATTATGAAAATAACGATTCCATTAACTCGACTTATCCCTGGGCTAATCATTGGTCCTGCATCGTGGTTAGGTCCATATATTGCTGCATCAAGTCTCTTTTTACCGGCACTAATTCAACAAATTGATGAAGCCAACAAGATCCATCTATTAGCCCTATTTTCTGCCTGCGGTATGGTGATTGCGGCAATATCCAATATGCTTGCAGGCTATTTATCAGATCGAACACGCTCAAAATTTGGTAATCGCTCACCTTGGATAATTTGTGGTGGCATCGCTTTCATGCTTGCTATGATATTAGCGTCAACGGCTGATAGCATACCTTTTTTACTGGGCTGTTGGTTATTTGGTCAAATTGCATTGAATTTTATTGTTGCGCCCATGGTGGCTTGGATAGATTTTGCCGCTGACGATAGAAAAGGCACCGCATCGAGTGCTTATGGTGGGCTGGGAATGGCACTTGGTAATAATGGCTTTACAATTATTGCTGCAATGTTTTTAGGTAATTTCCGGTTTGGCTTTGTTATCTTTGGTGTGCTGGCATTTATTGGTATATTAATTGCTGTCATCATAGTGCGAGAGCCAGCTAATCTAAATCAAGCAACCACCCATCGTGCAATCAGAAAGCAAAATAGTTTTAGTGGTGCGTTAACAATTTTCCCTAAGTGGTCAATTGGACGAGACTACTACTTAGCGCTAATTGGTAAACTCTTTCAAGGTGTCAGTAATTTTACTATTGCAGGTTACTTATTATATATCATGACCGATTTTATCCACCATGATGCGCAAGCAACCCAAAATTCAATTCAGCTAATTAATTTGATTATGCTTATATTAGGCATTTTAATGGGGTTCATTGCAGGACCAATCTCCGATAAATTAAAAATTCTAAAACTACCTGTTGGACTGTCCACTATCTTTTTAGGTATTGGTGCAATAAGCTTATTTATTTATCCAAACCTAAATGGTGTCCTTATTTATGCCTTTACTGCTGGTATTGGTATGGGGATCTGGAATTCACTCGACAATTTATTAAATTTAAAAGTGATTCCCGATAAAAATCGCATAGCATTCTTTTTAGGTATTTACAATCTAGGCAATACTATTACCCAAGCACTAGCACCAATTATTGCTGCTTTTGTTATTTCAGTATTTGGCTTTTCTGCTATTTTTATCGTTTCATTGATATTTGCCACAATGGGGGGCATAGCCATATTATCGATTGGTTCAGTTAAAAAATAGTCTATTCACACCAGAAAAATTTTGTTAGTAACGAGCAACTTTTTTCTGGTGATAAAGTGATACAACATAATTTTTATTAACGCGATATCATGATGAAGTTTTATTGACAGCATACTTATTTCTATAATCTTTAGGTGTCATTCCATAAAGCTTTTTGAATAAAAAATAAAAGTATTGTACAGAGGGGTAACCACACTGCTCAGAAATCATTTGAATCGACAGTGAAGATTCAATTAATAGGTATTTGGCTCGATTAAACTTTTCTTCATGAATGACACAATGAATTGTTTTACCTAATGACTCTTTAAAACGAAGTTCTAAGTTTGATCGAGATATTTGCATTTCAGAAATAACTTGCTCAACTTTAATTCCTTTACAAGCATAATCGCGAATATAATGCATAGCTTGAATTACATATGGATCTTGTATTGATCGGTAATCAGTTGAGCGCCTAGCAATAATTTTTTTAGGTGCTATAAGGAGTGGTTCTGTTGAGATTTTGCCTTTTGCGAACTGTTTATTTAATAAACTTGCCGCATTAAATCCCATCTCTTCAGTCCCTTGCTTGACAGTCGATAACGACACCATCGACAAATTATTGATCACCTCTTCATTATCAATCCCAATCAAACATAACTGTTCAGGTATTTTTATTCCCACTCTATCACACGCTTGCAAAATATGATGCGCTCTAGCGTCATTGACCGCAATAATGCCTGTATTAACCGGTAAAGCGAGTAACCATTTAGACAGTTTGTCTAGGCTTTCTTGCCAATTATCCAGCGAGGTAGTCATTCCTTGATATATAACCCCTTGGTAGCCTTTTTGCGCTAAGATCTGCTCAAATATTTTTTCTCTTACTGCTGCCCAGCGGCAATATCGCGTTGGCGGTATACTATAAAAAGCAAATTGATGGATGCCTTTTTCGCATAGATGATTAAACGCACTTTCGATAATGGCATAATTATCAGCTGCCACATAAGGTACGTTTGGATAGCTTACGTGATCATGATAAGAGCTGCCAACACCAATAATAGGAATGGTTTCTTTAGCCAGCAAGTCTTCAATATCCGGATCATCAAAATTGGCAATAATCCCATCACAATCAAAATGAAAAGCGGTTTTTGCATCATAACGCAGGGTTTCTGAAATATAAATATTCCAATGAATATTATGCAATTTCAAATAATCGCCAATGCCTTTTAATATTTGGCGGTCATAAATATTGTTTGCATTAAAGAGTAAAACAACTTTGTAAGATTCACTTTTCATAGATGTTATTTAATACATGGTAAATTCACGATCAGTATAATATTACTATTTTTTAATGCAAAAATTTGATTAATATAATTTTAATCTTTATCGATAAAACCACGTTGATAATTACACATAAAATACGAGTGTACCTAAACTTAAGCCATCAATTACAACTAACTGTGTAATAAATACTATTTTAGTGGCTAAAAATCTTACTAAGATAAAAATAATCCGCTTACTGATGATACTCAACTATACCTCGCTATAATCAATATTAAATATGTATTAAACCCGACAAACAACTTGTGGTAATACTTGACATTATGCCTGTTGGGGTCTAGAATCTTGCGACCCAAAACTTATATACATAGGTTTTGGTCTACAGTTATTAATTACGTATCTAAAATGCAATTTTAAATTTATTTTAATTAATCAGGAGCTTATTAATGGCAACAATTAATCAGCTGGTACGCAAACCAAGAGCCTTAAAGGAAGCGAAAAGTAACGTTCCTGCCCTTGAAGCATGCCCGCAAAAACGCGGTGTTTGTACACGTGTTTACACAACTACACCGAAAAAACCTAACTCAGCATTACGTAAAGTATGCCGTGTACGTTTAACCAACGGTTTTGAAGTGACTTCTTACATCGGTGGTGAAGGTCATAACTTACAAGAACATAGCGTGATTTTAATCCGCGGTGGTCGTGTTAAAGATTTACCTGGTGTTCGTTATCATACTGTTCGCGGTGCATTAGACTGCGCAGGTGTTAAAGATCGCAAACAAAGCCGTTCTAAATACGGTGTAAAACGACCTAAAGCTTAATGGTACTCCGTTAAGTAAGGCCAAACTATAAAATTCCATTTAACTCATTTGAGTTTTGGGTAAACCTGAAAATTTATAACATATAAACGGAGTATTCCAATGCCACGTCGTCATGTTGTCGGTCAAAGAAAAATTTTACCTGATCCGAAATTCGGTTCAGATTTACTGGCAAAATTTGTCAATATTTTAATGGTAGATGGTAAAAAATCTATCGCAGAATCAATCGTATATTCAGCTCTTGATAAATTAGCTGAGCGTAGTGGAAAAGACCACTTAGCAGCTTTCGAAGTTGCACTAGATAACGTAAGACCAACTGTAGAAGTTAAGTCTCGTCGCGTTGGTGGTTCTACATACCAAGTTCCTGTTGAAGTGCGTCCTGTTCGTCGAAATGCACTTGCAATGCGTTGGATTGTAGATGCTGCACGTAAACGTGGCGATAAATCAATGGCTTTACGCCTAGCGAATGAACTTATGGATGCTTTTGAAAACAAAGGTACCGCTGTGAAAAAACGTGAAGATGTTCATCGTATGGCTGAGGCTAATAGAGCGTTTGCACACTATCGTTGGTAATCAACCACTTATATTAAGTGGCTTGAAAATAGACTGACAGCACATATCTACTGTCAGTCGACCTAAATGATATTTTATTAAGCAAACGATTCTAAATAGAGGATTAATATGGCTCGTACAACCCCTATAGCACGCTACCGCAATATCGGTATCAGTGCACACATTGACGCAGGTAAAACGACAACAACTGAACGTATTTTGTTTTACACTGGTGTAAGTCATAAAATTGGTGAAGTTCATGATGGCGCAGCTACCATGGACTGGATGGAACAAGAACAAGAACGTGGTATTACTATCACGTCAGCGGCGACCACTGCATTCTGGTCTGGTATGGGACAACAATTTGAACCACACCGTATCAATATCATCGACACCCCGGGACACGTTGACTTCACAATCGAAGTTGAACGTTCTATGCGTGTACTTGATGGTGCAGTTATGGTTTACTGTGCGGTTGGTGGTGTGCAACCTCAATCAGAAACAGTATGGCGCCAAGCAAACAAATATAAAGTTCCACGTATCGCATTTGTAAACAAAATGGACCGTATGGGTGCTAACTTCTTACGTGTTGTAGAACAAATCAAAACACGTTTAGCAGCAGTACCTGTTCCATTAGTATTACCAATCGGTGCTGAAGAAGGATTTACTGGTGTAGTTGATTTACTTAAACGTAAAGCAATTAACTGGAACGATGCTGATCAAGGCGTAACATTTACTTATGAAGATGTGCCTGCTGACATGGTTGAGCAAGTCGAAGAATGGCGTGCTAACTTAATGGAAGCTGCAGCTGAAGCAAACGAAGAGTTAATGGAAAAATACCTTGGTGGTGAAGAGTTAACTGAAGAAGAAGTGAAAAAAGCATTACGTGAACGCGTACTTGCTAATGAAATCATCTTAGTAACTTGTGGTAGTGCCTTTAAAAATAAAGGTGTTCAATTCATGCTTGATGCAGTTGTTGAATATTTACCTGCACCGACTGATGTTCCAGCGATTAAAGGTGAATTACCAGATGGTGAACCAGCAGAACGTCATTCAAGTGATGATGAACCATTCTCATCATTAGCATTTAAAATTGCAACTGACCCATTTGTTGGTAACTTAACATTCTTCCGTGTTTACTCTGGTGTGGTTAACTCTGGTGATACTGTTCTTAACTCTGTTAAAGATAAAAAAGAACGCTTTGGTCGTATCGTTCAGATGCACGCTAACAAACGTGAAGAAATCAAAGAAGTTCGCGCTGGCGACATCGCTGCAGCAATCGGTCTTAAAGACGTAACAACAGGTGATACATTATGTGCTGAAAGCGCACCTATCATTCTTGAAAGAATGGAGTTCCCTGAACCTGTTATTTCTGTTGCAGTAGAGCCAAAAACTAAAGCTGACCAAGAAAAAATGGGCCTTGCTTTAGGTCGACTAGCACAAGAAGATCCTTCATTCCGTGTACACACTGATGAAGAATCAGGTCAAACTATCATTTCTGGTATGGGTGAACTACACTTAGAAATCATCGTTGACCGTATGAAACGTGAATTTAAAGTGGAAGCAAATGTTGGTAAACCACAAGTTGCTTACCGTGAAACAATTCGCAATGAAGTTGAACAAGAAGGTAAATTTGTTCGTCAGTCTGGTGGTCGTGGTCAATATGGTCATGTATGGTTAAAAATCAAACCATTGGAAGCGGGTGGCGAAGGCTACAAATTCAACAACGAAATTGTTGGTGGTGTGGTTCCTAAAGAATACATCCCAGCAGTTGATAAAGGCTGTCAAGAACAAATGAAAAACGGTGTTCTTGCTGGTTACCCAATTGTTGATGTTGAAGTCACAATCTTTGATGGTTCTTACCATGATGTCGACTCATCAGAAATGGCATTTAAAATTGCCGGTTCAATGGCATTTAAAGAAGGCTTCATGAAAGCTAAACCTGTGCTTTTAGAACCGATTATGAAAGTAGAAGTTGAAACCCCTGAAGATTA
The DNA here is from genome assembly GCF_001690235.1 of Gilliamella sp. wkB292. NCBI lineage: Bacteria > Pseudomonadati > Pseudomonadota > Gammaproteobacteria > Orbales > Orbaceae > Gilliamella > Gilliamella sp. wkB292. The sequence goes on along the minus strand of NZ_LZGO01000024.1, from coordinate 18,994 downwards.
TATGGGTGACGTTATCGGTGACTTAAACCGTCGTCGTGGTATGATCGAAGGTATGGAAGATACTGCAACTGGTAAAACAGTTAAAGCACAAGTTCCACTTTCAGAAATGTTTGGTTATGCAACAGACCTTCGTTCGCAAACACAAGGTCGTGCTTCTTACTCAATGGAGTTCTTGAAGTACAATGAAGCACCAACAAATATTGCAACCGCAATTATTGAAGCTCGTAAAGCGAAATAATTATTTATATAAATAAAGTAACACTTCCCTATTAAATTAGGGAAGTGGTTAAATAAAGGAACATTAAGATGTCTAAAGAAAAATTTGAACGTACAAAACCCCACGTTAACGTTGGTACAATCGGCCACGTTGACCATGGTAAAACAACTTTAACTGCTGCAATTACGTCTGTACTTGCTAAAAAATACGGCGGTCAAGCTCGTGCATTCGATCAAATCGATAACGCACCAGAAGAAAAAGCACGTGGTATTACCATCAATACTTCACACGTTGAATACGATACACCAACTCGTCACTACGCACACGTAGACTGCCCGGGCCATGCTGACTATGTTAAAAACATGATCACTGGTGCAGCACAAATGGACGGCGCTATCTTAGTAGTAGCAGCAACTGACGGTCCTATGCCACAAACTCGTGAGCACATCCTTTTAGGACGTCAAGTAGGTGTTCCTTACATCATCGTATTCTTAAACAAATGTGATATGGTTGATGATGAAGAATTATTAGAATTAGTTGAAATGGAAGTACGTGAACTTCTATCTCAATACGATTTCCCAGGTGATGACACACCAGTTATTCGTGGTTCAGCGTTAAAAGCGTTAGAAGGCGATGCAGCATGGGAAGACAAAATTGTTGAATTAGCTGAAGCTTTAGATACTTATATTCCAGAGCCAGAGCGTGATATTGACAAACCATTCCTACTTCCAATTGAAGACGTATTCTCAATTTCAGGACGTGGTACAGTAGTAACAGGTCGTGTAGAGCGCGGTGTAATCAAAGTTGGTGAAGAAGTTGAAATCGTTGGTATCAAACCGACTACAAAAACAACTTGTACTGGCGTTGAAATGTTCCGTAAATTACTTGACGAAGGTCGAGCAGGTGAAAACGTAGGTGTGTTACTACGTGGTACTAAACGTGAAGAAATCGAACGTGGTCAAGTATTAGCTAAACCAGGTTCAATCACACCACATACAGACTTTGAATCAGAAGTTTATATTTTAAGTAAAGAAGAAGGCGGACGTCATACTCCATTCTTCAAAGGTTACCGTCCACAGTTCTACTTCCGTACAACTGACGTAACAGGTACTATCGAGTTACCAGAAGGTGTAGAAATGGTAATGCCAGGCGATAATATCAAAATGACAGTATCATTAATTCACCCAATTGCGATGGCAGAAGGTTTACGTTTTGCGATTCGTGAAGGTGGCCGTACTGTTGGTGCGGGTGTTGTTGCTAAAGTTATTAAATAATTTTATACACTAGCGACAATAAGAAGGGTGTCGTTTGATACCCTTTCTTATCTAGTCTGTTTAGCAAAATGTTTTTCTTTAAAGAGCATTTTGGAAAATAGATATTATTATAAATAACATAATCATAGGTTTTATATGCTAGTAAGTAACGAGAGTCAAGATACAAACACGAATCTAGACAAATTCAAATGGGGTTTAGTTCTAGTACTGATTGCGTTTATTGTCTGGGGGAATTTCTATTTTGCTGGACCTAATGATATATATCAACCAAATACTATTGTACGAATTATTGCGGTTGTTGTAATTTCGTTGTTAACTTTATTTATTGCCTTTACAACAAATAAAGGTAAGGCATTTTATGTGTTTTTACAAGAATCTAGAAAAGAGCTAAGAAAGGTAGTTTGGCCAACACGTAAAGAAACCGTACAAACAACTTTACTCATTGCTGCAATTACTGTGATTGTCGGCTTAGCACTTTGGGGAATGGATTCTTTATTCCGTTCAATAGTCTTTTATTTAACATCAATAGGACGTTAATATGAGCGAAGCACAACAAAAACGTTGGTATGTCATTCAAGCTTACTCAGGTTATGAAGCGCGTGTTGCACAATCATTACGTGAATATATCAAATTACATAATATGGAAGACGCATTTGGCGAAGTATTAGTTCCTACAGAAGAAGTCGTTGAGATGAAAAGTGGTCAACGCCGTAAGAGTGAACGTAAATTCTTCCCAGGTTACGTACTAGTTGAAATGATAATGAACGATGCGACTTGGCATTTGGTCAAAAGTGTACCAAGAACTATGGGCTTTATTGGTGGTACATCGGATAGACCAGCACCGATTAGTCAACGTGAAGTTGATGCAATTATGAACCGCTTACAACAAGTCGGTGACAAACCTCGTCCTAAAACACTGTTTGAACCAGGTGAGCTTGTGCGTGTTAATGAAGGACCATTTGCTGACTTTAATGGTGTGGTTGAAGAAGTTGATTACGAAAAAAGTCGCCTAAAAGTTTCAGTTTCTATTTTTGGTCGTTCAACACCTGTTGAACTTGATTTTAGCCAAGTAGAAAAAAGCTAATTTATTTGAATATTTTTAATTCAATGACAACAAAAATCACAGAAATTATTCTGTGATTTTTTTTATGCAAAAAATCTGCCTTAAAAATAACAATTACTATTTTTTATTCGCTATTTAAATGTAATGACCAAGATAGCCTTATTTGGATCAACGTCAATGTTTTACCCTTTCGATAAAATGATAGGATAAACATAAAGGTGAATTTGTTCATCACCGACAGAAATGATTTGTATTGCATTTTAGTTTTTTGTCTATTTTTACTTCATTAGTATATTTCTTCTTGCTACTCTCCTCATTAAGTATCTTCGCTTAAAAGTATTTTTATAGCTCATAATGGTGTAATTAACTTTATGTTTTAAATCAAATCTTTCATTTTGATGCTATTTATACATTATTTTGTATGATATTTACAGTAACAAACTTATGGTTTTGTTATTCCCGTATGGGCTATGCAATAATATTTTTTGGTTTGAAATGATGATGATACATAAGTTTGCTGGCTTTTAGGGAATGGAAGGTGATTGCTTTGTCATTGGAACAATGATAATAATTACCCTATTAGTATGTGCTTTATACTCAGCTCTGGCTATATTTTTGACGATGTTTACGAAAAGAGAAAATTGATACGGCTGCAATTTATTGATATTTTGTCAAAGATCTATTTATTCGAGTTATTTTTAACGCAATTTTATTAGGTGTTGCTGTTGGAGTTAATGCAACATTTGGGGATAATCTATGCACCGCATAGCGCTAGAATATGCTAAGCATATAATGGTTATAGGTCGAATTTTTTATTATCAATTATAATTCTGACTGTTGTTGTTAGACTTGGTGTTACGTTGATGAAGGGAATGTTCTGGTTATGTTACCGAATTTACAACCAACTATTTAGGTTTATCAAAAACTAATTTTATCGATGTGCAAAGAATTTCCCTGAGCATTATAATAATGGTTATATTTCGATTTTTGGTTATAAGCTAAAATGCCAAGATTAAATCAAATTTAAATCAACACGCTGTATTGTTGGCATTAGACTAGAAACTATTGAGCTGATAACCCAAAAAGCTGAAGATTGCCAAAAATATCGTGTCGAAAATGTAGCGTATATGCGGACTCAGTACAAGATTTCAGTTAACTGGTATGATCAAATCTTACTTTTATACGTTAATTTCATTTAATTTAAAGCCAAAATACGGCGATGAATTTTATCTAAAAATTCATCCCGACGGGATATTGGTATTAGATGAATAAATTATCTTTACAAATTCAATAAATTACTCTTAGCGATAAAATTTAGTTTGTTTAACTCTTTCTATTTTTTACTAAGGTTAAAGTATAAGACCTCTTTTCATAAGGCGATCTTATCTGATCTTTTACATCATTTGTATTTGCATTGGTTGCTTTAGTAAACAGCAACCAAGCAAGGATATATTTGTGTGTGATGTTGCTCATTAAATATTTTTTTAAAAATATTTAAAATTAGCCATTTACAAAAAAATTCGTTTTAACTTGGTTCTTTATTAAAGATTATTATGCTATAGGTTAATTAGCAAAAATAAACCTGGCAAAACAATATTAATCTTCATAATTAAAATCTTCTAGTTGCTGCTGTAAATCTAACCATTTCATTTCTGATTCTTCTTGATCACCTTTAAGTTGGCTCTGTTTCAGTAATAATTCCGTTAATTGTGATTTATTTTCTGTTTCGTAAATAGTTGGATCAGCTAATTGTTCTTCAATTGCTTTTAATTGTTTTGTCAGTTGTTCAAGAACTTGCTCTTCTTTTTGCAACAATTTTTTAATTGGCTGCATTTGCGCTCTTAATTCCGCTTCACGGCGTTTTTGTTCTTTGCGCTCTTGCGAGGAGATATTTTGGACACTATCTTTTTTAGCCGCATCTTGATCGGGTTCAGGTTGATTTTCAGCTTTCTGTTCTTCAGCAAGCCATTTTTGGTAGTCATCAAGATCGCCATTAAATGGTTCGACTTTATGATTGTGGACTAAATAAAACTCATCAGTTGTTGAACGTAATAGATGACGATCATGTGATACAACAACTAAAGCTCCTTCAAAATCAATAAGCGCCTCGGTTAATGCCTGACGCATATCTAAATCTAAATGGTTAGTTGGTTCATCAAGTAACAGTAAATTGGGTTTTTGCCAAACAATTAGTGCTAACACTAATCGTGCTTTTTCACCGCCTGAAAATGTTTTTACAGGCTCATTGACTTTATCACCATGAAAATCAAAACCACCTAAATAGTTACGCAGTTCTTGTTCTGTTATTTTAGGATCAGCAAGTTTGGTTAGATGCCAAAGTGGCGATTCATCACCTCGCAAATACTCTAACTGATGCTGAGCAAAATAGCCTAATTGAACACCTTTGGCTAAATTAATATGGCCTTCTTTAGGTTGTAGTTCGCCCGCTAATAATTTAATTAAGGTCGACTTACCCGCTCCATTGCGTCCTAATAAACCAATTCTTGAGCCTGGCACAAGATTCAATTTAATTTTTTCAAGGACAATTTTATCTCCATAGCCGGCAACTACTTTATCCATCATCAATAATGGACTCGGTAAAAATTCAGCAGGTTTAAAATTAAAATGGAAAGGATTATCCACATGCGCTGGCGCTATCAGTTCCATTTTTTCTAGCATTTTAATTCGACTTTGCGCTTGTTTCGCTTTGGTTGCTTTAGCTCTAAAACGGTCGATGTAACTTTGCAAATGAGCGACTTTAAGTTGTTGGCTTTCGTATAATGATTGTTGTTGAGCCAATTTTGCTGAGCGCTGTGTTTCAAATGATGAATAATTGCCTGTGTATTCAAATAATTTCTTTTGTTCGATATGAATAATTTTATTCACTAAAGGATCTAAAAAATCTCGGTCATGTGAGATTAAAATTAGTGTACCTTGGTAATTACTTAACCACTTTTCAAGCCAAATTACAGCATCTAAATCAAGGTGGTTGGTCGGTTCGTCTAGAAGCAGTAAATCAGAACGACACATTAACGCTTGCGCCAAATTTAGTCGCATTCGCCAACCGCCTGAATAGGATTTAACCGGCAACAGAAGTTGTTCGTTAGAAAATCCTAAACCATGTAATAGTGTTGCAGCTCTTGCCTGTATTGACCAAGCATCAATGGTATCGAGTTTTTCATGAATAATTGCAATTTGTTCACCATTATTTTCTTGATTAGCAATGGCTAATTTCTGTTCTAATTGGCGATACTCTCGATCCCCATCAATAGCATACTCAATAGCAGGCACATCTAAAGCGGGTGTTTCTTGATTAACCCAAGCTAGTTGCCATTGTGCAGGAATGCTCAAGCTACCACCATCTGCTTGAATTTCACCTTTGATTAGCGAAAATAAGGTGGATTTTCCACAACCATTTTTACCAACTAATCCCACTTTTTGTTTAGGATTAATAGTGGCTGAAGCATTATCTAATAGGAGATTTACACCTCGGCGAATTTGGATAGAATCAAAAACAATCATGATATTGCGATCTATTATTCAAAATAAAATGAGCTATCCTAGCAAAAATTGAAGTTCAAGTAAAATCAAAATAGGATGACCAAGATGGCAATGAGTCCTTATAATCTAACGGCTAAAATTGCACAACAACTTGTTGATAGAACCATGAAAATCATTGATTGTAATATTAATATGATGGATGCGTAGGTAAGGTTTTCAGATAAATGAAAGCCCTTTATGATTGCTAAAGGGCTTAACGTTGTTTAGTTCTATTATGATTGTTTGATTGCTGTTAATGATCGACGAATAAAGTACAAACAGATCGCCACAAATACCGCTAATCCCAAATATTGTGGTAATGTACCTAAGTCAGCTGATATAGCCAATGGTGTATCACTACCGCCACTGGCAATACTGATAACAATCACTATAGCTAATAACACACCAACTAAACTTTCACCTACAATTAATCCCGAAGCAATTAACGCCGCTTTACTATCAACTTTTTTATATTGTGCTTCAGGATCTAAATTTTGTTTTTTTGCTTTAGCATAAGCGCCACGCTTAATTAACCACGATAGTATGGTGCCCACGAAGATTGGCATAGTAATGGTCGGCGGTAAATAGATACCCAAACCAACCGCTAATGCAGGTAAACGGAAGCGACATTTTGATTTTGCTAAAATTAAATCAATGATGATAATCATTGTACCGACCGCCAAGCCGATTAAAATCATGGTCCAATCAAGTTGATGAGAGAATATCCCTTTGGCAATAGTTGTTATTAAGGTTGCTTGCGGTGCAGCTAACACTTGTGAATGATCCATATCTGCTCGTGGTAATGCCCCGGTAAAACCATATGCGTTATAGAGAATCTCAAGAATAGGTGCGATAACAATAGCACCAACCACACAACCAATGAGTAAAGCAACCTGTTGTTTCCAAGGGGTTGCTTTAACAAGATAGCCTGTTTTAAGATCTTGTAAATTATCATTAGAAATACAAGCAACTGCTAAAACTGAACTGGTAGTAAATAGCGCTAAAGCAGTCGCAAAATTGGATCCTTCAACGGATGCTAACATACCATTGGCTTCACCTAAACCTAATAAGATGAGCGAAATTACAATAGCTGCGACAATGGCAATGCCTGATATTGGACTTGCGGATGAGCCAACTAGTCCAGCCATGTAACCACAAGCGGCAGCAACTAAAAAGCCCATAATAAAAGCAAATAGAACTGCACAAAATACTAATGCCCATGCAACGCCTGTTGATAACCCACTGCCAGAAATAAATGAATAAAAAGTCACGATTAAGATAATTAGCATCCCACCCATTATCAAAAAGATTGATTTAGGCGAGAGATCGCGATCTGTTTCGGCGATATCATTCGCTGAAACATCAGAACGTAAAGTGCTGAATGATATTTTTAAACCTTCAATAACTGGTTTGATTAATGTTAATAATGTCCATATTGCAGCAATTGCAATAGTACCAGCACCAATGTAGCGAATGTCTTTTGCCCAAAGTCCCATAGCAATTTTAGATAAAGGCTCATTAGTATCATAATCGGTTATAAGACTTAAAATAGGAATACCAAATCCCCAACCAATAATTGTCCCAACTAACACAGCAATACCCGAAATAATACCAATTAAATAACCTGCGCTAAGTAAAGCTAATGAAAAACCCATTGGTAATTGAAAGATTGATTTACCACCGGTAAACCAATAAGAGATACTTTCAGATAGTAATCGAAAACCATTAGTACAAACACTGACTACAGAAGCGATGACGCCACCGACTAAAATATCTTTTAGGCCTTCATTGGTATCGTTATCCCCTGATTTTGAGCCAGCTTTTAAAATTTCAGCAGCAGCGATCCCTTCGGGGTAAGGTAGTGTGCTTTTTACTACCATAACATGACGCAATGGGATTGAAAATAATACGCCCAACATTCCTCCAGCAGCACATATGGCAAAGGTTTGTAAAAACGGAAAACCTTGCCAGTAACCAATCATTAATAATCCCGGTAACACAAAGATAATTGAAGACAAAGTACCCGCTGCTGATGCTTGGGTTTGCACCATATTATTTTCTAAAATGGTTGAGCCAGAAAAAAGCCTCAATATTGCCATAGAAATAACGGCTGCCGGAATAGCAGAAGAAAATGTTAATCCAACTTTTAAACCTAAATAGACATTAGATGCAGTAAAAATAATCGTTATAAAGGCACCTAGAATAGTGCCTCTTAATGTAAGTTCACGTAAGTTATTCATTTTTATTAATGTAATTGATTTAGCATACCGACATTATATACTGAAATTCACTTTATTTGTTGTTTATCTTTTTTTGTTTGTCTTATTTGGATTTTTTTGCTTGTTAAATTTTTTTAGTGTAATTGTGCTTGAATTTATTATGAATAATTTGAGTAGTAATAGGTTAGTAATATTAAAAAAATAACTGTTTTATTGTGAATATATTACAATATGCGCTTAGGTCAATTTAATTGAGATATCTACCGTGAATGGATTAAAGCGTCTACAAGCTATTACAAAGCAACTTCGTGATCCGATTAATGGTTGTGAATGGGATCGCGTACAAACTTTTACCTCATTAAAGCCTTATACTTTAGAAGAAACTTATGAAGTTTTAGAGGCTATCGATCAACAAGATATGCAAGAACTGAAAAATGAATTAGGCGATCTGTTATTTCAAATTGTTTTTTATGCTGATTTGGCTGACGAGCAAAAGGCGTTTAATTTTGATGATATTTGCAATGCGGTTGCTGATAAATTAGTTCGTCGTCATCCACATATCTTTTCAGATAATCCTGCTGCAAAACTCAATTGGGAGCAGCTCAAACAACAAGAGCGTAATGAGCGAGCGCAGTTCTCGATACTCGATGATATTCCTAATTCTCTTCCTGCTTTGATGAGAGCTGAGAAAATCCAAAAACGCTGTGCATCTGTTGGTTTTGATTGGTTAGCGTTGCAGCCTGTCTTAGATAAAGTAAAAGAAGAGCTAATTGAAGTCGAGCAAGAGCTAAATAAATCAACACTTGAACAAGACAAAATTGAAGAAGAATTAGGCGATTTGATTTTTGCAACGGTTAATTTAGCACGTCATTTGAAAGTTAAATCGGAACTTTGCGCGCAAAAAGCAAATAACAAGTTTGTTCGTCGATTTAAACAAGTGGAATCGCTATTAAAACAAAAAAATCTGGCTTTAGTTGATGCAACACTTGAACAAATGGAAGACGCGTGGCAAAGTGTTAAGCAATTAGAAAAATCAAATAGCGAAGTAAATAAAAATGACTGAACAAAAAAACGAACTGTATCAAGAAATAGAAGCGTGGGCACAAAATGCGATATTACATAGTCCAACATGGAGCATTAATCAGCTTGATTACTCTGAAAAGAGCATCACTGTTGTTGAAATGATTATCAGCGAAATTGCCGAAAAAAACTTTAGTATTCCTGAAGAACAATTAAATATGATTGCTCAAGAGTATGGATGTTACCTACTACTCACCGCACATAAAATATATGGTGGCGAGTTTTATTATAATGAAGAGTTCGAACAACCTATGCTGATTTGCTGTGAACCCGATGCAATGATTGTGCTAATGACCTGGAATAAAGTGAAAGGGCGTTTATTGGGTGATAAAACTGATCATATTGCTTATTTCCTTGATGAATTTGGTAAAGCGACCTTCCAACCTGAAAAAGGCACACATGTGGTTTACTTATAACTTCGTAGAAAGTGAGATAAGGTTGTTGATGTAAAGATTAAGTGAGATTAGCACTTAACACTTTTTAAAGTTAATATTTATTGTAGGGTGGTTGGAAATGTATTACACACTTTATATCGGCAATAAAAACTACTCTACATGGTCTATGCGGCCTTGGGTGGTGATGAAATATTTTGATATTCCCTTTGCTGAAAAATTGGTTAAATTTGATAGTTTTGATGAAGATTCCCTATTTAAAACTACGATATCATCCATTTCAAAATTTGGAACTGTTCCGATACTTGTTGATAACGATCTTGTTATTACCGATTCTTTAGCGATTTGTGAATACTTAGCTGAACAGCATCGCAATTTAGCGCTATGGCCGACAGATATAAAACGTAGAGCAATGGCTCGTAGCTTAGTTGCAAAAATGCATTCGGGATTTCAAGCGATTCGAAATTATTTACCCATGAATATCGAGGCTGAATTGCCAGAAGTTGGGCAGATAATTTTACGTGATCACCCCGAAGTCAAAAAAGAGCTCTTGTTCTTAGATGATTTATTAACGTCTTTTTTATCTTCTAACAAATCAAATGATCACTATTTATTTGGTGATTTTAGTATAGCTGATGGATTTTATGCACCTTTATGCTTAAGATTAAAAAATTATCATATTCAGACAAGCTCAACTTTAGCTAATTACATTGAAACGATTTGTCATACTAAAGGTATTCAAGCGTGGATAAATGAGGCGTTAAAAGAACACAGCTTTGTCACGATGGATGAACCTTATCGATTACACCGATAATTAAAGATTTTGCTAAAAATAACCCCACTTAACATTGCGTAAGTGGGGTTAATTTTTGGATTTAATCTAAAAACGCAATCACACTTCTAAATAATCTAAAATTCCTTCTGCTGCTTTACGTCCTTCGCTAATGGCGGTGACGACTAAGTCAGAGCCTCGTACTGCATCGCCGCCGGCAAAGATTTTTGCATTAGTCGTTTGATACCCTTTAACCTCTGGGGCAATAATGCGACCTTGCTTATCTAAATCAACTCCATGTTCTGTAAGCCAAGGCATTGAGTGCGGCTTAAAACCAAATGCCATTACCACTGCATCGGCAGGTAAAATAAATTCAGACCCTTCAATAATAACTGGTGAGCGGCGGCCTTTAGCATCTGGCTCACCTAATTCAGTCCTGACCATTTTCACGCCGGTAACGTGCCCAGTATTATTAATTTCTATACTTAATGGCTGTACATTAAATTGAAATTGTACTCCTTCCTCTTTGGCGTTTTTGACTTCGCGTTTAGAACCGGGCATATTGGCTTCATCACGACGATAGGCACAAGTCACGTCAGTTGCACCTTGGCGAATTGAAGTGCGGACACAGTCCATCGCTGTATCACCCCCACCTAATACAACTACACGTTTATTTTTCATGTCGATGTATGGGGTATCTTTGGTTTGTTCATGATGCATTATGTGCTTAGTATTGGCGATCAAAAATGGTAACGCATCATAAACGCCGTTAGCATCTTCATTTTCGAGTCCTGCGCGCATTGATTGATAGGTACCTGTTCCAATAAAAACAGCATCGAACTCATTGAGTAACTCAGATAATTGAACTGTTTTTCCTACTTCGGTATTTAGACGAAACTCAACTCCCATCTCGGTAAAAATTTTACGACGGTTGATTAATACTTCCTTATCCAATTTAAATGCAGGAATACCAAAGGTTAATAGCCCACCAATTTCAGGGTGACGATCAAAAACTACCGGTGTTACACCATTACGTACTAAAACATCAGCGCAAGCAAGTCCTGCAGGACCCGCACCAATAATGGCGACTTTTAATCCCGTTTTTTCAACATTAGTTAAGTTAGGTTTCCATCCCATTTTAAAGGCTTCATCGGTAATATAGCGTTCAATATTACCGATAGTAACAGCGCCAAACTCTGCGTTTAAGGTGCATGATCCTTCACAAAGTCGATCTTGAGGGCAAACACGGCCACAAACTTCCGGTAAACTATTAGTTTGGTGAGAGAGTTCAACTGCCTCTAAAATTTTACCTTCGTTAACTAATTTTAGCCAATTCGGAATATAGTTATGCACAGGGCAACGCCATTCACAATAGGGGTTACCACAAGCCAAACAGCGATCGGCTTGGGCTTGAGATTGCGCAGGGGAAAATCCTTCGTAAATTTCAACAAATTCTATTTTACGAATATTCAACGGTTTTTTTGGCGGATCGACACGTTGTAAATCGATAAACTGATAAACATTTTGACTCATTTTCGTGCTCTCCTTACTGTGCTTGAACGCGTAGTTCTGCTGATGAACGACTACGATGACCAAGCAGCGCTTTTACATCGCTCGATTTAGGTTTAACTAAAACAAATTGTTTAGCAAAATCCTGCCAATTAGCTAAAATTTCTTCAGCGCGTGATGAGTGAGTAAGTTGAGCATGCTCCATGATTAATCCTCGTAAGTGCTCTTCATGTATTGAATAATCAGCAACATTTAGCATTTCGACTAACTCTTTATTGATACGTTTATGAAAATCGCCATCAGCATCTAAAATATAGGCAAATCCACCAGTCATACCGGCACCAAAGTTAACCCCTGTTTTACCAAGTACGCATACAATACCGCCTGTCATATATTCACAGCCATTATCACCAATGCCTTCAACAACACTAATAGCACCAGAATTACGTACGGCAAAACGTTCACCGGCACGACCTGCGGCAAATAATTTACCGCCAGTTGCACCATATAAACAGGTATTACCGGCAATGGTTGCTTCATGGCTTAAAAATGCCGAACCTTGTGGGGGGCGAATGACTATACGTCCGCCAGCCATGCCTTTACCAACATAGTCATTAGCATCACCTGTAAGGGTTAAATCCACACCACCGGCATTCCATACACCAAAACTTTGACCGGCTGTACCATTAAAGTTAAGGTTGATAGGATCGGTCACTAAACCTTGATCGCCATATTTTTTAGCAATATAGCCGGATAAACTTGCTCCAACTGAACGATCGGTATTTTGAATTTCAAAATAGAAACTTTTGCTTTGACGATTATCCACCGCTTCTTGTGCTTGGGTTATGATCGCTTTATTAAGTAGCCCTTTGTCAAAAGGTTTATTATCCTCAATACAATATACCGGTTTACCTTCAAGCGGTGTGGCTGTTTTAAGTAATCCTGATAAATCAAGTTTTTGTTGTTTAGCTGTTATGCCATCGAGTTCTAACAGCAAATCAGTACGACCAATTAAGTCGATGATGCGACTAACACCTAGTTCAGCCATAACTTCACGCGTATCACGAGCAATAAAGCGGAAATAATTCATCGCTTTTTCTGGTAATCCATGATAGTGCTCACTTCGTAATTTCTCATCTTGAGTAGCAACGCCGGTTGCACAATTATTAAGATGGCAAATACGTAAATATTTACAGCCTAAGGCAACCATTGGCCCCGTTCCAAAGCCAAAACTTTCCGCCCCTAAAATAGCGGCTTTTACAATATCAACACCAGTTTTAAGGCCGCCGTCAACTTGTAGGCGTATTTTGTGACGTAAACCATTGGCAACAAGCGATTGTTGCGTTTCAACCAGACCTAATTCCCATGGCGAGCCGGCATATTTCACAGATGTTAATGGACTGGCTCCGGTACCACCATCGTAACCCGAAATAGTGATTAAATCGGCATAAGCTTTAGCAACCCCTGTTGCAATTGTTCCAACACCCGGTTCCGAAACTAATTTAACCGAAATCATTGCAGTTGGATTGATCTGTTTCAGGTCAAAAATAAGTTGTGCCAAATCTTCAATTGAATAAATATCGTGGTGAGGAGGTGGTGAAATTAATGTTACCCCTGGCACAGAAAAACGTAATTTTGCAATATAAGGGGTGACTTTATCACCCGGTAATTGGCCGCCTTCACCCGGTTTTGCGCCTTGTGCCACTTTAATTTGAATCACATCCGCACTCATTAAATAACCAGGTGTAACGCCAAAGCGACCAGACGCCACTTGTTTGATGCGTGAAACTTTTATACTGTTATAACGAGCAGGATCTTCGCCGCCTTCCCCAGAGTTTGAAAAACCACCTAACGTATTCATTGCGGTTGCAAGAGATTCATGCGCTTCAGGACTTAACGCGCCAATTGACATCGCAGCGGAATCAAAACGTTTAAATAAAGCCTCTTCAGGTTCGACTTCATTAAGTGCAATAGCGCCACTTTCTGGTGGATTAAGTTTTAATAAATCACGCAATGTAGCAACTGGTCGATTATTGACGATATCGGCATAACGCTTATACTCTTCATAACTACCATTATTTACAGCTTTTTGTAATGACTGCACCACATCTGGATTATAAGCGTGGTATTCGCCACCATGAACAAATTTGAGTAATCCACCTTGTTCTAATGGTTTACGGCGTAACCACGCTTTTTTGGATAGGTTAAATTGGTCTTGAGCAAAATCATCAAAATTAGCACCACTAATTCGGCTTGTAACGCCTTGGAAACAAAGTTCTACCACATCCTTATGTAAGCCAACTGCTTCAAACAGTTTAGAGCAACGGTAAGAGGCGACTGTCGAAATGCCCATCTTGGACATGATTTTATATAAACCTTTATTAATCCCGTTACGATAATTAAGTATTGCTTCACGGTAGGTTTTATTAATCGTACCTTTATCGACCATTTGCGCTAAAGTTTCATACGCTAAATATGGATAGATTGCAGTTGCGCCAAAGCCTAGTAAGACAGCAAACTGATGTGGATCTCGACAGCTTGCTGTTTCAACAATAATATTGGCATCGCAACGTAAATTTTTCTCAACTAAACGTTGTTGCACAGCACCAACAGCCATTGGCGCAGGAATGGGTAGGCGATCGGCTGCAATATTTTTATCTGATAGAATCAGCAATACTGTGCCATTTTTTACTTTGGCTTCAGCATCACCACAAAGCTGTTCAATTGCATCACGTAAGCTACCATCAATTTCATAGGTAATATCAAGCGTTTCTGATTTATAGTATTTTGACTCTAACGTCGTTAACTGCTGAAAATCTGAATACACTAAAACTGGATATTTAAATGCCACACGATGCGCTTGTCCTTCCGCTTCGGCAAACACATTCATTTCACGGCCAATACTGGTAGAAAGTGACATAACGTGCGCTTCACGCAATGGATCGATTGGTGGATTGGTTACTTGCGCAAATTTTTGGCGGAAGTAATCATAAATTAAGCGTGGACGGCTTGATAATACCGCAAATGGCGTATCATCGCCCATCGAGCCTGTTGCTTCTTGACCATTTTCACCTAAAACGCGAATGCATTGATCAAGTTCTTCATTGCTATAACCAAATTGTTTTTGGTAAGTCGCCAGTAACGTATCATCATAATCACGAGAGCCGATATCATCATCAGGAAGATCTTCAACTGGAATCAGACGTTTTACATTCTTAGCCATCCACTCTTTGTATGGGTGACGTTTTTGTAAATCGTTATCAGTTTCAGACGATTGTAAAATTCGACCTTCTTCGGTATCAATCACCAGTAATTCGCCCGGACCGACGCGCCCTTTAGTTACCACTTCATCTGGTTGATAATCCCAAATACCAATTTCCGATGCGCAGGTGATGAGTTTGTCTGTGGTAATAACATAACGAGCAGGGCGTAGACCGTTACGATCTAAGTTACAAGCAGCATAACGACCATCCGACATAACAATGCCTGCTGGACCATCCCATGGTTCCATATGCATAGAGTTAAAATCAAAAAAGGCACGCAGATCTTCATTCATATCTGGATTGTTTTGCCATGCAGGTGGAACAAGTAAACGCATTGCACGTACTATATCCATCCCACCAACAAGGAATAATTCAAGCATATTATCAAGTGAACTTGAATCCGAACCCGTTACATTCACAAACGGTGCGGCATTTTGTAAGTCAGGTATAAGTGGCGTTTTAAATTTGTAAGATCGCGCTTTGGCCCATTGGCGATTGCCCTCAATAGTATTAATTTCACCATTGTGGGCTAAATGTCTAAATGGCTGGGCAAGTGGCCAACGCGGTACAGTATTGGTTGAAAAACGTTGATGGAATAAACAGATTGCTGTTTCCATACGAATATCTGCCAAATCTAAATAGAATCGAGGTAAATCTTTAGGCATGCAAAGGCCTTTATAGATATTGACCTGATTTGAAAAACTACAGACATAAAACGTATCATCTTGCACACGCTTTTCTATGCGACGCCTAACCATATATAAACGACGCTCTAAATCAATTTTTGTCCAACCCGCAGGCGCATTAACAAAGACTTGTTCAATTCTTGGTAGTGATGACAGGGCAATTTCACCTAACACACTTTTATCAATTGGCACTTCGCGCCAACCTAAAATTGATAAAGTTTCATCCGCTAACTCTTCTTCAACAATTTCACGACTAGCTTGAGCTTCGGCTTCATCTTGGCTTAAAAATAGCATGCCTACAGCATAATTTGTTGCTAAACGCCATCCGGCATCTTCAGCTACAAGCCTAAAAAATCGATCGGGTTTTTGCATTAAAAGCCCACAGCCATCGCCCGTTTTACCATCGGATAAAATGGCACCACGGTGCTGCATTCTTGCAAGTCCGTGAATTGCTGTACGCACCACCTTGTGACTTGGTTGCCCTTCAATATGGGCTATCAAACCAAATCCGCAGTTATCTTTTTCATGATGCTGGTTATATAACATATCATTGCCTCTAAATCATCGCTTTTATATTTTGTGAAAGTATAGGCATTAATCCCATAATGGCTAAGAAATTAAAGAAAAAAGGTATTTTGGTCAAATAAATATTACTTATAAGTCAATCTTTTAATAAGGTCTATCTGAGTTATTAATGAAGCTAATAATTGATTTGTAGCTTATTGATTATTAAGATAATAATTAAGTATATGGCTGTTATTTTCAAAAAAAATTATATAATTAATATCAATGATAATTGTTATTTTTGTAAATAAGTTTAACTAAATTAGAATGTTTAAGTATGAAATTATATGAGAATTTAATTCGTCTCGACAAAAGTGTTTGTAAAAAAACTTATCCAGCAGGATTAACTTATTTTTAACCAATTAGTTAATATTATTAAATTAGCTTAATATCGCTTATTGAATTAAAAATTCAATATAAACAAACAAAGTGATTGCAAATTACTCAAAAATAGGTATTTTGTAAGCTAATATAGTGTATTTTTAATGCTTATAACGTTTAAATTAATACAGATGTTTTAAATATTTAGCAAAATAATTATCTGATATTAATAAGAAAATAATGCTGAATAATTGTGAATTTAAAGAATGTTAATCATTTAACATATATTTAAATATAACTTTATTCATAAGATCTGAATCTGATAGAGAGGATTATATGGATATGGAAAAAGGACTAGCCACTCTTACTCAATATGGTAAAGGTGTGAGTAATGGGCTTAATGGCGCAATCAGCCATAATCGTTACACATTAACAATAGAAGCCTTAGGCTCAGCAATATCGGTATTAGATGTAAGCAGTGATGAAACCCTTAACCAGCCCTGGCATTATCGCATTTCCTTTACAAGTTCAGATAAACACCTCACACTTGACTCGGTTTTAAATCAAAAAGCCGCATTTATTTTTCACCCGGCGAATAATTTCGATATTGTCTCAAAGGTAACGCAAACGCTTAATACCTTAAGTGCTTTTGCTCCGCTTGAATCGTCGTTGACCGACCTGTTATCGTCAGGCGATTCACGCATTGTATACGGGGTGATTACTGAGTTTAGTCAGTTATCGGTCAATAAAGAGCAAGCGCATTATCAGGTGGTATTGTCCTCGGTGCTGGCAAAGCTGGCACTCAGTCATAACAGTGCTATTTTTCAGAATTTGAGTGTGGTGGGCGTTGTTGAAGAGGTGCTGCGTGGGCATGGTTTTACCGGCATTGACTACCGTTTAGAATTAAAAGACCGTTATCCGGTCCGGGAGCTTATCACCCAATGGCAGGAGAGTGACCTGACCTTTATTCAACGAATTTTAGCCGATGTGGGGATATGGTTTCGTTTTGAAACGCATGCTGAGCACAGTTGTGATGTTATGGTCTTAAGTGATTACGAACAAGGTTATCAGCAGGCAAAGGATATCGACTACAAACTACCGAGTGGCACTTTAGATGCGGGTGTTGACAGTGTGTGGGATATGGGTTTACACAGTCAGATGGTTGAAGCGTCAGTTCAGGTGCAGGATTATAATTACCGGGATGCAGGCAGCAATTTACAAACGGAAGTGAACAGTCAGCCGACAAACGGGACAACATATGGCACGAATTACCGTTATGAAGAGCACTATAAAGGATTGAATGATAATGGCACGGCTAATGCTGGTCGTGATAGCGATACAGCCAACCGTTTTGCGGCAGGAGAGCAAAATGGTAACCGCGAAGGTAATCAGGATAACAGCATTGAAAGTGGGACATGGTATGCGCGTATTCGTCATGAACAGGCAATCAGTAGTCAGGTAATCATCAGCGGTAAAAGTAACCGCTGTCAGCTGGTGCCGGGTCAACGTATTCGCATAACAGGTAACCCGTTAGCCGATACGCAAGAGGGGTTTATCATTATAAGTGTGGCTGGGCACGGTAACCGCACGGATGCTTATGAAGTGGCATTTACCGCCATCCCGTATCAGGTATTAAAACCCTACCGCCCTAAACCGATAGCATGGCCACAAATCAGTGGCACCTTACCGGCACGGGTGACCAGTCCGGATAATGACACCTATGGTTATATTGACACTCAGGGTCGATACCGGGTTAAGTTTAACTTTGACCTGAAAAGCTGGAACAGCGGTGAAGAGAGCTTATGGGTCAGACTGGCGAAACCGTATGCCGGTGGTAGTTATGGTTTTCACTTTCCGCTTATTGACGGTACGGAGGTGGCGATAGCCTTTACTAACGGTAACCCTGACCGCCCTTATATTGCTTATGCGATGCATGACAGTGCCCACCCTGACCATGTTGCAACGGCCAACAAACATCGCAATGTGATTCGCACGGCGACCAACAATAAACTGCGGATGGATGATAAACGCGGTCAGGAGCACATCAAGTTAGCCACTGAATACGGAAAAACCCAGCTTAATATTGGTCACTTA